>CAZKYN010000246.1:0-4558 GCA_964556675.1 uncultured Syntrophaceae bacterium | reverse complement strand
AATTTCTAAAAGAGCATGGCGACTTATTAAAAGTACTCGAAGATGAGAATATTAGAGACCTTTTAGAAGAAAAGGCAATTCAAAATATTGCTGTTGCCTATATAAATGATTTTGAGTCTTTCGAAGAAGACAATAGCCTGATTAATATATTGATAAGAAGGAATGACCATAAAGAGATAAGCCATTTAATATGGTTTATGTGGACTCTGAAAAAGACAAACGATGACAAATTAAGAAACAAAATTTATGAGTTGTGGCCCAAAATTCTACAAAATATCGATTTATCGACAAAGGAAGGACAAAGGATGGCCTCGCAGCTATGCCATTGGGCCGCATTTATAGAGCAGATTGACGAAGAAAGACGACAAATACTTCTAGCAATTGCGCCTTTTGCTGATGAATCGTATAATTCGTATGAGCTATTAGAAAGCATTTCCGAAATCAGCAAAAAGCAACCATTCGAGGCCCATGAAATTTGGATGAAGATGTTAGAAGGCTCTACACCAGATTACCCAGAAGAAGCTGTTAGGCAATTATTTATTAATTTACTTAAAAAAGGCCCGGAAGGACTGCGAAGAGCTAGAGAGGCAGAAAGCGAGTATCTTAAGATAGGCAACGATAAACCCTCCCTTTGGTTAAGAGAGATTAGGCAAGAATTATTAGTGTAAATAGTAAAACTTTTCTTAAGGATCAAAAGTTTTCAATCCGTAATATTTAGCCCAAATGGCATGTTGGCTGTCACCCTTTGTAGGTGTAATCTAAAATGAAGTATCTCTAGAAAAATCACCGCAGTGCCCCCTCTCCCCAGGCATCTTCACAAGGGGAGAGCAGATTTCTAGAGCCCCTTTGGAAAGGCGGGATCAAAACACATTACTTCCAGAAGAACTCCTCTTTGACCCTGCCGTTTTTATCAAAACTGACGCCTTCCATCTCCAGCAGGGCCCGCTTCATCTCCAGACCGCCTCCGAAGCCGCCTAGGCTGCCGTCGGAGCGAACCGCGCGATGGCAGGGGATTGCGAGCGGAAACGGGTTCTTCGCCAAGGCGCTTCCCGCCGCCCGCGCAGCGCCGGGAAATCCGGCCCTGGCGGCGAGGTCCGAATAGGAAATCACTTTACCCCTGGGCACCCTGGACTCCTGGAGGAGAACCTCTCTCTGAAAGGGATGCAGCCGGTCCAGCTCAAGCATCTGCAGCAGGCCTTCACAGCCCCTGCCTGCCATGCAGCCTTCGAACGCTTTTCGCACCGGGACCGGCAGCGGGATTTCCACCATGCCCGGAAAGTCAATAAGGACGCGCTTGTCCAGCCTTTCATTTTTCCGAGGCAGGTAAATCCGGGCGATGCGGCCCGGCCTCCCGAAGACAATGCCGACCTCTCCGAACCTGGTTTTGAAAACCGAAAATCTATTTCCGTCTTTTTTCATACGATCCTCTAAGAAATCCGTTTTACACGCCGTTTACAGGCCGTTTTCCTCAAACAGTTCGCCGAGTATCCGGGCGGCATTGGCCGTCAGGTCCCGGCAGGCTAAAAACTTTTCGCCCTTGTGGAAGGCATCCCTCTGCTCCTGGTCCTTCCAGTCAACTCCGGCAATGTCCCGGCACAGGATGCTGCCGCTGCCGAGTTCCTTCCGGAAGCGTTTCTGGAACACGTGACCAAGCACCCATTTTTTGAAATCTTCCGTTTCATCAGTGGAGCTCCTGCTGTAAGCCACGCCTATCGCGGCGAGCGCGCCCACAACCGCGCCGCATACTTCGCCCGTTCCACACAGCCCCCCTCCGAACGAACCCATGGCCCGCATCAGTTCAGGTGTCACCTTGCCCTGCAGCTTTTCTTGCCCGACCGCAAGAACGGCCTGGCTTCACTGGAACCTCTGCATGAACATCTCGCCGGCTTTCGCCGCCATTTCCTCAGGTTTCATTTTCCCCTCCCCGGCTTTTATTTAGTTGCTCTTACTCTCACACTTAATACGGCTTTGACCGCTTTCTCAACAGATTCGAATGATATGCCGTCGGGCATCGGCAGGACCCTGGCCCATTCGACCGGGAAGCGGCTCTCCTCGACTATGGCGACTTCCCTGAAACCGGCCCTGCGGATCGCATCGAGATAATCGGCCTTCAAAGAGGCCCCCGCGATGCAGCCGGTATACGCTTCGGCTGACCGCTTTATCTCCTCGGGCAGGCGCTCCGACAGGACGATATCGGAGATCATGACCTTGCCGCCCGGCTTTAAAACGCGGAATGCCTCGCGGAATACGGATTCCTTGTCGGGCGAAAGGTTCACGACGCAATTGGAGATGATCAAGTCCACCGAATTGTCGGAAACCGGGAGGTTCTCGATCTCGCCCTGCCGGAACTCCACGTTTTTGAAACCGCCCCTTTCGGCATTGGCCCGGGCTTTATCCAGCATTGCCGGGGTCATGTCCACACCGATCACACGGCCGGTTTCTCCTGTCCGGGATGCCGCGAGAAAGCAGTCGACCCCGGCGCCGGAACCCAGGTCCAGGACAACATCGCCCTTCCTTATTTCGGCGAAGGCCAGGGGATTGCCGCAGCCCAGCCCCATGTTGGCGCCTTCCGGGACGGCCTGGAGGTCGTTTTCGGAATATCCTATGCCTTTGCTCAAAGTTTCTGCGGAGACCGCGCACCCGCAACTCGACTGGGGAGCGCAGCAGGATGTGCCCTGCTCGGCGATCCGGCTGTAAACTTTCCTGACTGTTTTCTTGATCTCTTCCATTTCTTTTCCTCTTTCTTATTTATCCCGGTTTTCAATGTCCTTCATCAATGGGCCGATGAAATCCCTCACTCCCGAGGCCAGCAGTTCGGCTTTGATCAGGGTGAGGCAGCAGACCGACCCGTCTTTTTCCCAGCTGATCAGGGCAAGCTTGTCGCCCGGGGATATGCCGGCCCTGTCCCGGAGATCCTTGGGCAGCACCATCTGCCCCCTTTCGTCGATCCCGATCAGGGACTCTATTCGGCAGCAGCCCGCCTTCTTTTCAGTCCGGGCGTCCGCGCCGGCAGCCGCTGCGGCGTCCCTTCCGGAGGCTTTCTTTCCCATGTCCCCTCCATTCAGAAATTTGTTACAAATCAGAATATTCTGATTGATCTGAATTTAGCTGCTGCCCGCGGCTTTGTCAAGGGGGTAATGAAAAAAACGGCGGAAGGCGGGCCGGGCCGGCCGCAAAACCGGTTGTCCGTCTGCGACAAATTGGTCGTAAAAGAACGTGTTTTTAGAAAAATGTATTTTCCCAATCCCTCCCGGTCTTCCCTCGCAATACACTATTCCTAATAATTCCATCCACTTGCACAATTCATCCGGTATGGCACCCCTATTGCTCTTATTAAGGCAAAACTTTTTCGAAATAATCTTTTGGAGGTGTAGAAATGAATTCGGGTGACACGGCATGGGTCCTGGCCTCGGCAGCTCTTGTTTTTATCATGACTCCGGGCCTGGCATTTTTTTACGGCGGCATGGCGAGGAGAAAGAACGTCCTTTCCCTGCTGATGCAGTGCTTCATTATTTTGTGCCTGATCGGGCTGCAGTGGGTGCTTTTCGGCTACTCGCTTGCCTTCGGGCCCGACACCGGGTACGGCATAATCGGCGGGTTTGACTGGGCCGGCCTCAACGGTGTGGGAATGAAACCTTTTGACGACTATTCCAAGACAGTTCCTCATATTGCGTTCATGATTTTCCAGGCGATGTTCGCGATCATAACCCCGGCTCTGATCGTCGGCGCATTTGCGGAAAGGATCAAGTTTTCGGCGTTTTGCGTCTTCACCCTGCTCTGGGCCACTTTTGTCTATGATCCCATAGCCCACTGGGTTTGGGGCAACGGGGGCTGGCTGAAGAGCCTCGGAGCGCTTGATTTTGCGGGCGGGATAGTCGTCCACGTGAGCTCCGGCTTTTCCGCGCTGATCGCGGCGATCCTGATCGGGAAGCGGCTGGGCTATAAGGATTCGGCATTCGCGCCGCACAACCTGCCCCTGACCGTGCTGGGCGGGGCAATGCTCTGGTTCGGCTGGTTCGGGTTCAACGCGGGCAGCGCCCTGGCGGCAGACGGCCTCGCATCCCACGCGTTCGTTGCGACAAACACCGCCACGGCGGCAGCGGGACTTACCTGGGCGCTCCTTGAATGGAAACGCAACGGCACCCCCACTATCCTTGGCGTGGTGACGGGAGCGGTGGCCGGACTGGTCGCCATTACCCCGGCCTGCGGGTTCGTGAGCGTGCTTTCCTCCATCCCCATCGGGATAATGGTCAGCGTGATCTGTTTCTTTGCCGTGACATGGCTGAAACAAAAACTCGGTTATGACGATGCCCTCGACGTCTTCGGCGTGCACGGCGTGGGAGGCACCTGGGGGACCATCGCCACCGGCATCTTCGCATCCAAGCTGGTGAACGAGGCGGGCGCGGACGGGCTTATCTTCGGAAATGTAAAACTGCTCATGATCCAGGGGATTTATTTCCTGGCCTGCGCGGCTTACGCGGTCATTGCGACGGTAATCATCTTCAAGCTCGTTGATGCGCTGATGGGCATCAGAGTGAGCGCCCAGCAGGAGACGATC
>CAZKYN010000245.1:0-4563 GCA_964556675.1 uncultured Syntrophaceae bacterium | reverse complement strand
AGGGGACGAAGGAAGCGGAAATAATGACGATCGGCAGGTACCTGCTGAATAAATAGAAATCCGCTCTTGTCATCCTGAGCGGAGCGAAGGATCTTTCTTTACAGATTCTTCAGTCGCTGTCGCTCCTTCAGAATGACAGTAAAGAAGTCTTCAAAAAAGGGCCTGAATTTAATCAGGCCCTTTTCAGTTAAGCTTGAAATCTGAAATTTGAAATCCTAGGCAATGCTGCTCAGGATATCCCTGGCGATGATGAGCCGCTGGATCTGGTTGGTCCCTTCATAGATGGAGGTGATCCTGACGTCCCGGGCATATCTCTCGACCGGGAATTCCTTCGTGTAACCGTAACCGCCCAGCATCTGAATAGCCCTGTGACATGCCCGCTCAGCCGCCTCCGTGGCAAAATACTTGGCCATAGAGGCCTCGCGCGCGAAATACTTCCCCTGCTCCTTTTTGTATGCTGCATTCATGAGCAGGAGCCGCGCCGCTTCCAACTCGGTATAGGATTCGGCGATCATCCACTGGATAGCCTGGAAATTCGTTATCGGCTGTTCGAACTGCTTTCTGTCCTTGGCATAGCGGGTTGCGAATTCTATCGCAGCCTGGCCGATGCCGAGGCCCAGAGAGCCGATACCGATGCGCCCGCCCGCCAGTTCGCCGGCTGCGGTACGGAAGCCGTCATTGAGCTTGCCCATCAGGGCTGATTTCGGGATGCGGCAGTCCTCGAAAACGAGTTCATTGGTAGCCGAGCCGTGCTGGCCCATCTTATGTTCGGCGCGGCCGATCGTGAAGCCCGGCAGGCCGTTTTCGACCAGGAAGGTGCTGATGTTCTTGCCTTTTTTCGCCGCCTTGTCGGTGACGGCCCAGACGACAAAAACGCCCGCGTATTCGGCGCTGGTGATGAAGAGCTTATTGCCGTTGAGGACATACGAGTCCCCGTCATCTACAGCCTGGCAGCGCATACCCGCAGGGTCCGAACCGGCCATTGTTTCCGTCAATCCGAAACCGCCGGCATAGTACTCGCCGGAGCAGATTTTCGGGATGTATTTTTTCTTCTGCTCTTCCGTCCCGATGGCCTGGATGACTTCGCACACCATGTTGTTGACCGACATGGTAACCGCAGTGGACGCGCAGGCGCGGGCTATTTCCGTGACTGCCAGGCTGAACGCGACGACTCCGGCTTCAGACCCGCCGTACTCGCCTTTAACGTTGATGCCCATCAGCCCGAGCTCGCCGAGTTTGCGAAGGTTTTTCAGGAATGTCGGCCTGTCCCCGGTGGTGTCATGAATGGCGGCAACAGGCTCAAGCTCGCTCTTTGCAAAATTCCTGGCAGTGTCCTGGATAATTTTTTGCTCTTCGGTTAAATCTAAATTCATCGTGCCTCTCCTTCTTCGTATTGTATAAAACCATTCATGGGTGGGGTGAATGGATTATATGCGGTTTTAGAAAAAGGGGGCCGGAAGCCGGCCCCCTTTCGACGCTTAACCAATCAGGGATTTGATTGCCGCAGGATATTCAGTCTTCTGCGGGAGGAAAATGAGTTCGGGGTCAACGAATTCCCTGAGCACAAACAGTTCCCTGTATGTGGGGTTGGGTGTTTCGCCCTTCACTCTGGCAACGTTCAGATCAAATCCGCAATTATCCTTAACCTGGGCCACTGTGACGCCGGGGTGGTTGGTTTCAAGATAGATCTCGCCCTTTTCATCGAACCTGTAAACGCCCATATTGGTAACGACGCCGGTCGGCCCGTTGTTGGCAAACGGCGTGCCTTTCCAGACTTCCTTTTTGGGCGCCCATTCCTTTTTGCCGTTCTTGAAATCCCAGCACCACCAGCCGGGGCTCGTGGTGTATTCATTCCTCTCAAGGAACCTTCTCTTTTCCTGGAGGATTATGAACGCAGTCCGGTGCGCCATTGTAGCTATGTCGGAATTGCCGCCCGAGCCGGTGAACCGGTGAGCCGGATGGAAATAGTCGCCGACGGAGGTGACATTAACTCCGCCGTATTTGTCAATTGCAGCGCCGCCGAGGAATCCCAGGGTGACGTAGCCCTGCTGGAGGTAGTAGCCGAATGTGTCGACCAGACCGCCCAGCGTGGAGCTCATGTTTGCCGCCCTCTGGTCGCAAACCGACATGGGGACGTGCATTGTCTTGCCGTCGCAAATCCCTGATTCATAAATCAGGGTCGCCTTGGGGGCGTTCATGAAGTTGGCGGTCATGATCCCTACCATGGGGAGGCCCGTGCCGGCAAAAACTATGTCGTCGTTCCGGACTTCGTGAGCAACAGCGATAGCCATCAGTTCAGGCAGGATAAACTCGCCCGGTTTCGCAGGCTCGTCGGGAATCTTATCGATCAATTCCATCAATTCTTCCATCGATTTAGCCATAATCTATTTCCCCCCTTTCTCTTAATAACCGCTTCTGGCGACGGACAGAGGCATTTTCATCCTGGGTGCAGGTTTTTTGCCCCTCATCATCCTGACGCTGTATCCCGTTACGCTGTCGGCCTTCAGGTCAAGCAGCCTCTTGGCGCCCAGCTTCACGATGAAATCTTCCCAGTTCTTGGGGCCGAATACCCATTCATCGAGCCATTTCTTCAGGTCGGCCTCGTTGCGCGAGGCGGCATCCATGCCTCTCATGAACGGCGCATCGTAATCATAGTAGAACGGGACCGAGCTGGGGAAGGCGCCCCACGGGCATTCCACTATGGCATCGACTGTGAAGTACGGGATCTGGTTGGTCTCCGGCATTTTCCTCATTTCGGATTCCGGGACGATTTCCTCGCAAAGAATGACAACCTTGTCGCAGGCAAAGGAGATTTCCTTATCGATTGTGCCTACGCCGCGCCACCGTGCAGTTCCCTTATCTCCGCACTGCGCGACGTGGACGATGGCCAGTTCCGGCCTGGCGGCAGGCAGAAGGGCCACCTTGCCGTCGCCGAAGAAAGGATCTTCCTGGATTATAAATTTCTTCTTGGCGATCCTCGGGTTTTTGCCGTCGCGCAGCCCGGCTTTCCCAAGGGCATCGTATTCGGGATTATAAAGGTCCGATCCCAGCGGCGCATAATAAGGAATAAAGGGAGCGCCGATAGCGCCGGCCAGGAATCTCATGGCCATTGCGCCGTGGGCGTAGTCTTCGAGGATCATCTTGCCGGCCTTGTAATTCCTCTCGAGGCTTACATCAAGCTTTCCGGCCATCTCGCCCCATCCCATCCAGTCCGTTTCATAAATTTTTATGGAATTGACTGTGTTGAGGAGCCACG
This sequence comes from uncultured Syntrophaceae bacterium, assembly GCA_964556675.1. GTDB lineage: Bacteria > Desulfobacterota > Syntrophia > Syntrophales > UBA4778 > JBDKTK01. The sequence goes on along the minus strand of CAZKYN010000245.1, from coordinate 1,307 downwards.
TGCAGCAGCTCCCATGACGGTCCAGAACATGGATGTTTTTTACTTTTTGCCGTACACTTTCCCAAGCGAAAGCAAACGGGTTCCTGTTGAAGCCGGTAAATCCGCTGAAAGCGCAGACGATGTCATCATGCATGAATTTTTTGACCGCTTCTTCCAGGGTCAGAATTTCTGCTTTCTTCGAACTTCCACGAATTCGCATATTAACCTCCTTTTAGAATTGACTGAATAACCCCCAATTAAAAAGACAAATATGACGTCTTGAGACTCCTGAAGTCACCTCCTTTCGGTTTTTATTGCAGAGAGAAACAACAGGCAATCACTGTCAATTTCCTCCTGAAAAGCAAAACTTGAGGATCAATTCGCATGGGATTCGGGTTATAGGAAAGTGTTTTTGAATTCTTTGGAGAAAGAGAGGAATATCCCTGAGTAAAGGATAGCAAAAGGGGAGAGCCGATATTTGAGAATATAGGATTAATCCTCATCATCACCAGCAATTTAAATGTAAAAAACATATGTTGGCCGCTGATCGGAGAGCTTGGACAGCAGCGAGACCGGGATTCAGATCTTAAACGGGAAAGCAGAATCCTTTCAACAATATGCGTAACGAATGAACTCGCAAGTTTATAAGTTATCCACGCTTAAGTGTCAAGGGAAAATTGCCGAAAAGACGGTCATTTTTTGTTCAAGTAGTCCGTTATTTCCTTCAGTCCCATGCAGTTGAGGCAATCGGATTTCTCCAGCCATCCTTTCCGGGCGATGTTCAACCCGAAGCCGATATCGCTGAGGCCTTCGGGGCTGTGGGCATCGGGATTGATGGATACTTTAACTCCCTTCTTTTTGGCGGGCCGGCAAAGCCTCCAGTCGAGGTCGAGCCGGTGCGGGCTTGAATTGAGTTCGATGGCGGTGTTGGTAAGGGCCGCGTGATCAATCACTTTCTCCATATCGATATGATAAGGGTTGCGGGCCAGGAGCAGCCTGCCCGTGGGGTGGGCAAGCATCGTGGTGTGCTTGTTTTCCAGGGCCCTGATCACCCGTGAGGTCATCTCTTTCTCCGGCATGGAGAAATGCGAGTGGACGGCTGCTATCACGAAATCGAATTTTCCCAGCAGCGAATCATCATAGTCGAGGCTGCCGTCCGGCAGGATTTCCGATTCGATCCCTTTGAAAATCCGGAATGATCCGTCCTTCCGGTTCATCTCGTCGATTTCGGCGTGCTGCATTCGGACCTGGTCTGCCGAGAGCCCCCCTGCATAATAAGCCGACCGGCTGTGGTCGGCTATCCCTATGTATTCCAGTCCCATTTTCTT
>CAZKYN010000244.1:0-4620 GCA_964556675.1 uncultured Syntrophaceae bacterium | reverse complement strand
TATATCCTCCTCGATGAGCAAGGACAATCCCCAGCGCCTGACCCACCGTTCCCACGGCAAAGAGCCGTTGGCAATAAGCTTGATCCTCATAATCCCTTCTTCTCGAAAAAGACAAATAACCCGATATAGGCCGCTGACAGCATGAAGACCAGCGCCCAATGGTTTATCCCGGTCACATCAGCCAGGGACACTTTGCCCCAGTCCATCCAGGCCAGGACCGTCTGTTTGAGGAAAGGATACATCTCGGCGAATAGGGCGGCGCCCGCGATCATTCCCAAAACGGCCCAAGCCGCATGCCATCTCCCTTCGCCGATGGCGCCGACGGCCGTCCCCGGGCAGAACCCCATCACCGCCCAGCCCAGCCCGAACAAGGCCCCGCCGATAACGACCGCGCCCACGTTCATCGACTTGTGCTTCAGCTCTATGAAACCGATGTCGTTCAGGAAGCAGACCCCGATCATCCCGACGACAATCGCGCTCAGCATGAACTTGAGGATCGTCATGTCCTTCAGGAGCATGGCGCCCACCTGCTTTTCGAAACGGAGCACCCGCCCCTTCTGCAGAAGGAACCCGAAGGCAACGCCGGTCAGCAGTCCCAGTACCTGTTCGTTCATGAGGCCCTCCTGCGGTAGACAAGGCTGGCCACCAGCACTCCCGTCCCGAAAAAGAACGCCAGCGCCGCGAAACCGCTCAACGACAGCTGCATCAGGCCGCTCAGCCCGTGGCCGCTGGGACACCCGTCAGCCAGACGCGCGCCGACCATGGCGACCGCCCCGCCCGCAAAAGCCCAGAAAGCGCGCCGGGCCGCCCCGGGGCCGAAACGTTCAGCCCACAGCGGCGGGACAGCTTCCAGCCGGAAACTCTTGTCCGACATCGAGGCCATAAAAGCGCCCAGCAGGATGCCGACGACCAGCATGAACTGCCAGTCGACCTTGACCTTCTCTTTCTTGAAATATTCGTTCTCTTCCACGTGCCGCGCGGAAACACCCCGCTCCAGCAGTCCCGCCGCCCGCACAAAGGTCGTCGAGGCACCCAGAAAATTGGTTTTCCCCATGAGGCGGGTGGTCATGATCACGGACAGGACGGCCAGCACGCCGACCAGCGCACCGGCCAAGTAGGGGCTCCAGCCCCCGTCAAACATTTTGGGTTTCATCGTGCCCTCCTTTTTCTGCCCAAGAGCTCCGCGATCAATGGCATCCATGCTGTGCACAGGCATTATGAACGGATATTTCTTCCAGCTTGCCGCCGGCCACCTGGGCTATGATATCCGCTACCGTGCCATCCAAAGCCCGGAATACTTTTATACCGCTCCCGTTGAGCCTTTGGACAGCCCTTGCACCGGCGCCACCGGTAACGACCGCTTCGACCGATCTGCCCTGGAGAGCGTCCAGCGGGTGGCACATCCCGTGGGAATGATGCTGGTCGGCATTTTCGATCACCTCGACGCTCCCGCTGTCCGTGTCATAGATCGTGAAGAACGGAGCGCTGCCGAAATGGCCGTAGACCAGCGCCTCTTTGCCCCGGTTCGTTTCTGTCGGAATACAGATCCTCATGGTTCCTCCTCTTTGCTTTGCGGGTTAAATTTTCTTGCTGACGGGGGACAATTGAGCCGAAGCGCTTTGCCCTGGATCAATGCCTCGGCGATCTTGGCGTGGGCCCGATGGACAATGTTGCTGAAGGTCGCCCGGGAAACCCCCATGCGATCAGCCGCCTCCTGCTGATACCTCCCGTTCAGGTCGGCCAGGCGCACGGCTTCCATCTCGTCAGGCTCGAGGACGATCTCGGACAGCCGGGACATCGGGATACCGCGCGGCTTGAAATAGGCGGCCTTCAGGTCCAGGCAGACGGTCCTTTTCTTACAGGGTCTGGGCATGAGAACATCCTCGTCAGGTCAAGTTATTGACATATGTCAATAATAGGGCAGAGGAGCCTTTCTGTCAACAAAAGAAAGGACGGGCCCGCCATTAGCTGAATACCCGTCTGCCCGAAATCATATATCAGAACCGGTAGGCCGCGCCCGCCATATACCGCATGAGCTTGTCGTCGGCGACTATGGGGGAATCCTTTGCCTCGCCTCCGAGGAAAGTGCATCCCACGTCGGCAAAGAGCGCCCACCTTTTCCCCAGCGGGACGCCGACCCTGACACCGGCCGAATACTCGATATCGTCCCCGGGGGCGTACGCCGTCCGCCCGGGACGCGCTTCGTCGGCGTTGACGCCGTAATAATAACCGGCCAGGTCCTCGCTCTGCCAGCTGACCCCGACGCGGGGCTTGATCCCTCCCTTGAAGAACTCCCTGGAGGCCGACAGGCGGACCTCCTGCCCCTCATGCGTGCCGGACAGGTCGGCCACGGCCGCCAGGGACAGGTCGGCGACACTGTTCTTCCAGCTCACCTTAAGGCCGCCGTCGAAGGCCCGGTCCCGGTCCCGCATCCCGTCGAGGTCGCTGCCGTCGTCCGCGTCATAGCCCTGCAGGCGCAGGGAACCGAGGAGCGCCCATCGCAACGGGCTGGAACTGTCATTGAAATAATACCCGAAGGACGTTCCCTCGACGAAGAACCGCTTCACCTCCAAGATCATGACCGGGACGAAGGACACCTCATCGTCGACCCCCTTGTACGGGCTTTCCGAAAGCATGACGCCGGCGCCCAGCAGGGAACCTTCCTCGAACAGCCCCGCCGCTCGTCCCGTCGACGGCAAAGCCGAAACGGCCAGGACCGCCAGCGCGCACAATAACGATCTTTTCATATGCCTCTCTCTTTTCTGTTTCAGGTTTGCTTCAAAGCCCGGACCGTGCAGACCTTGACCGCCTCCGCAAACCCCTTGAGAGCGATCTCCCGGGCATCTTCGACCTCGACCTTGTCTTTCACCATTTGGTACGTGGCGTCGGAGATCAGGACCTTGCCGGGCTCGCAGTTGGCTTCGAGCCGCTGGGCCAGGTTCACGTTGCGGCCGATGACCGTGTAGTCCAGGTGCTCGGCCGAACCGATGTTGCCCACGTCCACGGGCCCGGTGTGGACGCCGATCCGGACCTGCAGGTCGTACCCCAGCCGCTTTCGCAGTCCCGGCACCCTCTTCTGCATCTCGATCGCCGCCCGGACCGCGTCAAGGGCGTGGGTGCCGGAGTCCGTGAAGTCGCCGAAGAACGCCAGCATGCCGTCGCCGAGGAGTTTGTCTATTATACCGTTATGTTCGAGGACGGCCAGGTTCATTTCGGCAAAGAACGCCTTGAGAAAGGCCAGCACCTCCTCCGGCCCGTGGGTGTCGGAGAAAACGGTGAAGCCTTTGATGTCGGCGAAAAGGACGGTCAGGTCCTTCCTCTTCCCTCCGACGGAAAGGTCGATCCTCTGCGCCAGGATGTTCTGCAGGACCTGCGGCGATATGTAGCTTTTGAAGGCGGCGGTGAGCCTCCTCTTCTCGCGCTGGAACACGATGAAATTATACAGGAAAGCCGCCGCATAGGAGACGGCGCAGACCGTGACAAAATATAAGAAAGGCAGGACGATGTTCCGGTGCAGGAACGCATAATAAAAGGAGGCCCCGCAGGCCGCTAAACACAGCAAGGCCACGACGGCCCCTCCTTTATTGCACAACAGCGTAACCGCGCAGATAAGGGCGCTCAGAAGAAGGGCGGCCAATAGGACAACCAGCGGCGGCGGCGCGTAAAGAAAGTCCCTTTCCAGTATCGTGTCGACCGCCTCTTTCCACAGTTCCACCCCGGCCATGGGCAGGGTCTCGAACAGCCGGCCCGCCGGCACCGGCGTGTTGACGAAGTCCTTGGAGGCCAGGTCGGTCCGGCCCACCAGCACAACCTTGTCCTTGAAGAAAAAGGCCGGGTCGAAAAAAGGCTCCAGGACGTCGCTGGCGGAAAAGGCGTCCACCTTCGAGCATTTATAGTTTATCAGCGCGCGTTGATCGCGCACGGGGATATTGTATTGAGCGAACTTGATAAAAGGCGGATCCGCCTTAATTTCCTTTAAATTCCTCACGTCCTTTAAAGATAAACCGAGATACTCCAGACTCACGGCCAGGGCAAAGGACGGCCGGCCGCCGCCGTAGAGGACCCTGAACTCCCGGGTGATCTTGTCCGCCGGGTCGGCTTCGATGTTGGCCGCCCCGGTCAGGGTCTGGCCGGCCAGGAAAACCGGCAAGGGCTCGAACAGCACCTCCTGTGCGCCTGCGGCCCCGGGGTCTTTCACCACCAAAGGCAGCACGCATTTGGGCGGGGAGTTGAACGCCTCGGCCAGCCGGGCGTCCTCCCGGTCCGCGTCCGGGCCCCTCGACGGCAGGTCCAGCAAAAGGTCCACGCCGACCACCCTGGGCCCGCCCTGCTTGATCCTTTCGATGAGCCGGGCCAGGACCGGGCGGGGCCAGGGCCAGTCCCCGGTCTTCCGCAGGCTGGGCTCGTCGATGGCCACGAGGGCCACGGCCCGGCCTTTGTCCGGCAAGGGGCCCCGGAAATAAAAGAGCGCGTCGTAGGCCTTGTTCCTGAGAGAGGCGAAGAATGACACCTGCATCAGGGCGGAAGAAAAAAGGAGGCTGGCCAGGGAAAGGAGGACGGTCTTCTTCAGGCTGTTATTTCTGGCTGTCATGTTACCGGGTCATTCCTCAGGGGATGAAC
>CAZKYN010000243.1:0-4624 GCA_964556675.1 uncultured Syntrophaceae bacterium | reverse complement strand
GCCGGTACCGCTCTGCAAGCCTGATGAGAAACTCGCCCTTTCCGGTGGCGATATCAAGCACGCGTGCCCCGGGTTTCAGAGGCAGAAGCGTGATAAGCTGTTCAAGTTTCTCAAGACTCATCGGGTTGCAGATAATGTGATCCCGATGCGTGATGTTAAAAAACTTCCACATGTCCATGCGTATATCTCCTTTAAAAATGCCAGCCGAACGGAGCTGAGGCTGACCCGCCCCTGGCGGGTCTTATCGTTGGTTAAGGCCTCAGTGCTTCCATAGCAACGTGTATGCACCCAAACAAATAAAGGCGCTCAAAAAATGAAACCAGCTGAATTCTATAAAAGATTTGTTCAACCGTGGTGCCTTCCTCCAAAGCTATATGGGTTCAAACAGGCGTCGCCGTTTCCTGCGCCCAATCGCTCCGAACTTCTCCCGGCAGGCCCGCTCCTCCGCCCGGATCATGCAATGCAGGGGAACAGCAGCCAGACGAACAGAAGCGGATTCATGGTTACCACGCAGATGGAGAGGAAGACCATCGTGGCAGCCACGTAGAGCGGGTTTCTGAAAATGCGGTATGGCCCCCTGGAAAAGGAAGCGTCCGGCGGAGTGACGATAAAAACGCGGAGTGTTGCCAGAAAAACGGCCAGGCCCGTCATAGACAGGACCAGCCCCGAATAGAGAGCAGCTTTCAGAGAGGTAAAGGGGGTCCATACGGTTGCAAGCATGAATGGCTAGGGCATGATCGAAGCGCACACCGCGCAGAAACGTTCCCCGGAGTTATAGCCGGTCATGTCGGACATTCTCCGCGCCACATCTTTCCTGGCAACGCCCACATACAACATGGCCAACGGCAGCGGCTACATGAGCCACCAGGCGTTATTCATACCCGCATGGAATACTGGAGACATATTAACGGCAAAGCAGGGATTATCTTGAGGCTATTCTTCCCGGTGCACGGTGTCGGGCGAAAAGGCGGGGAGACAGACCGCGATATATTCCGCGCCCGCTGGTGAGGGAGTGCTGTATCGCACCCATTCTCCGGCGCGGACGATGATCGCCTGGCCGGCGGATACGTCGAATTCGCCATCTTTAAGCTCCACGTGCAGCGATCCATCAAGAACCACGGTGTATTCATCAAATTCCGGAATCTGTCCCGGTTCCGCCCAGCCGCATGGGCTTTTCATCCTGGCAATACTGACCGCGGATGTATCGCTGTTGACTCTGCCGACAAACTCCTCGATTCTTTTGGGAGGGGTTCCGGCTGCCTCGACGAGGGTCGGAGACGGTATATGATTTGCCATTTCCCGGTTCCTTTCCTTCAATGTGACAACATGGCCGCAACAGCCCCGTTCACCGTTCCAATGCCCAAACCGCTACCGGACGTAGTAACCGGCAGCTTTCCATCTGCCGTTCGCTTCCAGCATGAAGGTTACGGTTTCCGTAGCGTTTTTTTTATTTCCGAAGGTTGTTTCGAACACCATGATCAGATAATGCCCGTCCGGCGCGCCGGGGAGCTGTTGCGCCGAGATCGTTTTTGTCATTCTTCTCGATACAGGTTTGCCCAGCAGGTTGCGGATGCCGGTAAGCGAGTCCCGCCATGTTTTCTCGCTAACCACCTTCTTAAAGAATGCCGATGCCTCATTCCGGCTCTCCCTGTATCGGCCGCTGTCGATGAGCGATAACCATGCCCTGGCGTCGGCGCTCACGGCTTCGTCGCGCCCGGTCGCCGCAATCGACGGGCCGGCAACGGAGCAGGCCAAGATCAGCAGTAATGCGACCAGCGAAAAGTATTTCATTGACCTCCCTCCTTCCCCGGATCACCGGCTGATACCCTGCCATTCATGGGGACGTATTGACGAGGTGCAGAACGAAATTGGCCACATAGGGCCGTTCTTCCCACCCCTGTTTCAGATAGAACCGGCGCTCATAGGATTCGCGACTGCGCATGTTGAGCAGCATCAGGCGCGAGCATCCGATATTCAGCGCCTCCGTTTTGACCGCTTCCAGCAGCCGGCTCCCGATGCCATGTCCGCGGGACTCCCGCCTGACGAACAACTCCGACACATATCCCTCGGGACCGGACAGAAGAAGGTACGGGAACCAGTGGACCGCGCAGTATCCCGCAATGTCACCGTTTCTCTCCTGGGCAACGAGAAGAAGGTGGTCTTTGCTTTCCGCGCATTCGGAAATACGCTCCAGTACTCGCCGCTCCGTAACCCGGAATTCTTCCGCGGCGAGATGGGTAAAGAACTCCAGATTCCTCAGCAGTTCAGTGACCGCGGAAGCATCGGCCTTTCCGGCCTTTCGAATGACAACATTCACATTTGCCTTTTCCCACATTTTTTCACGTATTTCACATCCGATCCAGGATTGCACCTGTAAGAAATGACAGGTGGCAGCGGAACTTCCGGCGGATTTCCCGTGTTGCCTGCCCGAAAACCGTCAATCCAGCCCCAAGAGCCCGAGGCTGGTGGCGATGGCAACCGCCTGGGGCCGGTTTTTCGCATCCAGCTTTTCCATGATGTTATAGACGTGATAGTTGACCGTACGCTCGCTGATACCGAGGATAACCGAGATATCCCACGAACTCTTCCCATGCTTGAGCCAGCGGAGAACCTCACTCTCCCGGACGGAAAGAACTATGCCGCGATCCAAGGCAGGCGAAGCGTTGCTGAGGACGCGGGAAAGCGCCCGATGGAGGTGGGGAGTCAGGTATTCCAGAATGGCCTCGGTGCGTTTGTCCTCCCTGATCGATCGCCCCGCGAAGCTGATGACGCTGCCCTCCCTGCCGGGAGCCTCGGGCAGCGACCCGTGGCAGTAAAATTCCAGCACACCGAAGTCCATGTCCAGCGTTCTTATCTCGTCGGGGATAGGGGGATGGTTCCGGGTGAGGTACGACCAGTACGTGATATTGGGGGTCCTGAACGATTCCGGTGTGACACAATCCAGGTTGAAGTAATCCTTCGCCAGATATTCACGGAGCCACTCCTCCGGAAAACCGAAATTGACGCCGGAAGTGATGACGAGACCGCCATTGTTGTCCAAATGTCCCAGAATGCTGCCGGCGAAATCGAACGGGAAAAGCCCCCGGATGCGGGAGAACAGTTTCCCGAGCTGTTCCTCGGTATTGCACGAAAGGCAGCTTTGGATGATTTCAAGGATCTGAATCGCATCGTTTCCGGAAACAATGGAAACCGATCCTGAATACTCATTCAGATACATGATATTCGCTCGCTGATTGACCCGGAAGACGCCTCATGATTCAGAGGGCCAACCGTATCTTGCGGTGGTTTCACACCGGGTATAGGAAAAAAACACCAAATATGCCGAAGCATGCGCCAGCCCACCGGAAACGATCCGAAGGCTACCGCTTGAGGCCGTCCCAGCAGGAGGTCGCGATATCCTCCATGAGAAGCCTGTCCAGATGGATAAAACCGAGAACGTGGTCGCGCAGAACCGCGAGCATGGGGCCGAACGCCAGCGCGAAAAGAAGCGGCAACGGTAGATCCTTGATTATCCCGTCGGCGACCCCCTGCTCGAGCAATTTTCTGAAGACATCCCTGTCACCCGGTTTGCCCAGAATCTTGCCCCTGCGGTAATCCGCTCCATAGGGAGAGTGGTGGAACTGTTCGACGTAACGAAAATAGAGGGGGTGTTCCATGAAATAGTCGACCAATCTGCAGAACAGGAAGATGAAGCGCTCCCTTATCGGTTGTTCCACATCGCACCCATCCACGAGTTCATCCAGTATCTTCTCTTCGATTTCGCCGTACAGGCTCCTGATAAGAACATCCTTGCTCTCAAAATAGCAGTAGATGGTTCCCGCGGCGACCTTCGCCTTAGCGGCTATCATCGCCATGGGAGCTGCATGGAAACCGCGCTCGGTAATCAGCTCCAGAGCGGCGGCAAGAATCTCGGCGCGCTTGTCAGGTTTTGCCATGGCAACAAACCTCCGAAACGAATGAACAGTCATTCACTATTAAATATAAACCCGTTACCGCGTCAACGTTTTTTTTCATGGTCACCAGAATTTGTCGCGCATCCGGCTGGAGGCAGACCAGTCTCTTCCACGTGAAAATGACGGACCTGCAATGAATCGATAGTTTCTGAAGACTGAGAAGTCGGGGCTTAGAACACCATGGAGGCGGATGGAATGGGGGCCGTCGGGAAATGACCATCCCCGTGGGGGAACGTACGATGGTTCGGAGGGGAGGCGCCGGAAAACATTCCGGCTTTGGCCCGTTCAGGTAATAAGGTCCACAACCAGGCCTTTTATGCCAATAACCTTTTCAATTATCGCCATCCGGTTGCGTTGTTCGTTGATAATCAGTCGGTAAAGGTTGTCGGCCTCTCTGTTGATAACGTTTATCACCTCGAAATACCTGGGATTCTGCGGAGTTCCCCCGACCTTTTCCAGCCGGTATGCCTCGGCGCTGACCCGTTTCGCCAGTTGGCTCAGCAGATCCCTGAACTTCTTGAAATTATCGAGGTTCGGCTCCTGCTCAAGCCTGTCTCCGGCGACATCGATTTCTTTCTTCAGTGCTTCGATTTCCTGCGCGTATGAGTCAATACCGTCCTGAACAGTGGTCAGCGTCGAAGCGAACAGAGAATCGCCCCCGGCCTTCTTCA
>CAZKYN010000242.1:0-4628 GCA_964556675.1 uncultured Syntrophaceae bacterium | reverse complement strand
GCGGTTCGATATGTAATAGACGTCCGGGATGGCATGGCTGACCATGATGGCGGTGAAACCGAATCTGCGGTGGTACTCGGCGACCATGCTGAGGATTACGTTTTTCCGGACCGGGTCCTGGCCGGTTGTGGGCTCGTCGAACAGGACTATCCGCGGGTCCGTCACCAGGGCGCGCGCCAGCGCGACACGTTTCTGCATGCCTCCCGAGATCTCGGACGGGTACTTCTCCGCCGCGTCCGTCAATTCCGCCTGTTCAAGCCGGGCCCGGACGCGGCTGTCAATTTCCGCTTTGCCCAGACTGGTGGTCTCCTGGAGCGGCATGGCGACATTTTCGTACACCGTCATGGAATCGAACAGGGCGTTGCCCTGGAACATGTAGCTCATCTGGGCGAAGTAGCCGGCCTTCTCGGCGCCTTTCATTTCGCTGAGAGGCACGCCCCGGAAGAGGATGGCGCCTTCGTCCGGCTGCAGCAGCCCGATAATGTGCTTAAGGAGGACGCTTTTGCCAGTGCCGCTCAGCCCGATTATCGTCGTCACCTCGCCCTCGTAGATCTCCAGGTTGACGTCCTCGAGAACCGTGTTCGAGCCGAACCGCTTTGTTACATTCCGAAATTCGATGAGCGGGGCGTTCACGCGTTCCCCTCCTAGATCAAAAGCGAAGTTACAACGTAGTCGGCCACAAGGATCAGGACGCAGGACAGGACGACTGCGGATGTTGTGGCCAGCCCAACCGCCTTTGCGCCGTGGCTGTCGGTGCGCATGTGGGCGAAGTATCCCTGGTAGCTGCAGACCATTGCAACAATCACGGCAAACACGACGGCTTTTATGAAACCGTCCGTAACGTCCTTCAGTTCAACGCTCGACTGTACCCGGTAAAAATAAGTTCCGGCGTTGACTCCCCCCAGGAGGATAACGCCCGACACGTAGCCCCCGAAGATCCCGATCAGGTCGTAAAAGGCGGTCAGCAGGGGAAAACTGATAATTGATGCTGAAATCCGGGGGCTTATGAGGTACCGCAGCGGGTCGATCCGCATAGTGTCCAGTGCGTCGATCTGCTCGGAGATGCGCTGGATTCCGATCTCCGCGGTCATTGCCGAGCCCGCCCTCGCCGTTATCATGATGGCCGTCAGCACGGGGCCGAGCTCCCGGATCAGGGAAAGGGCCACAAGAGTCCCCAGCGCCCCCTGTGCGCCGAATTTGACCAGGGCGTAATAAGACTGGAGACCCAGCACCATTCCGGTGAAAAGGCTCACCAGGGCTATGATGGTCATGGACCTTGCTCCGATATAATAAACCTGCTGGATTGTTTTCATGAACTGCTTGGGCCGGAAGATCCCGAAGATCGCCAGCAAGAGGAAAATTGTCGAGGCGCCCAGGTTGTTCACCCAGCGGATCGCGACTCTGCCGAGCGCGGCAAAGGGAAGGGCAAGCATACCCGGACGAGCTCCTTGCTCTGCAGGCGGATTTATCTGGTCAACTCTGTCCCTCGCCATAGATTCTCCGCTGGTTTGTTATTCCGGTCGGACACTTACGCAAGCACAATTCGGTTAAAAAAGGTATGTTTCCGAAAATATGAAGTTTTTGCGCTTAATAGACAATCGGTCTTTCCCTTATTTCCCATGGAAAAATTCCTTAATTGCCTTTAAAAACGCCTCCTTCAGCCCCGATATCCGCCCGGGACGGGGCCGGAGGGCAGGTGAAAAAAATATTCATCTGGGGGCCGGCGGGTTAAAAAATCTCCCATTTTCAGCGGAAATGGGGTATTTACCGAAACGATAACATTGAAAATTAAGCGGGTGAACGCCCCGCCTTTATGGCTCGATTGCTGTTCCGCCTGAATCCGAAATTTTCTTTTCTTTTTTTTTGAAAGCATAATCGATCTTAAGTAACATCTGAAACTGGAGCGTTCACATGGACCATGCAGTAATAGCATCGACAGGAAAATATCTTCCGGAGTTTGTCCTAAAAAACGAGGATATGGTCCAGTTCTCCCCGGAAGCCCGCCGGTTGATCGGCGAAAAGACAGGAGTCTTTGAGCGGCGCCTTGCCGACGAGGGGCAATGCACTTCGGACCTGGCCGTCAATGCCGCCCTCAACTGCCTGGAGAAAGCCGGCTGCCCGGCCGGCGAGATCGACGGGATAATTGTAGCCACTTCCTCCCCGGACAGGATCCAGCCCGCTACCGCTACCAGGGTGCAGGACCTGATAGGCGCCAGGCGGGCGTTTGCCTTTGACATCAATTCAGTGTGCTCGGGGGGGGCTTTCGGGATTGCAGTCGCGGATTCCCTGATCCGGGCAGGGTCATGCCGGACGGTGCTGCTCATCGCTTCCGAGGTCTATTCAAGGATACTCAACCGGAAGGATTTCGGCACTTACCCGTATTTCGGCGATGGGGCGGCGGCCGTGCTTTTCCGGGCCGTCCCGGACACGGCGCGAGGCGTTATTAATTCCCGCCTGGCTACAAACGGCTCCGGCCGGGACAAGATCTGCATCCCCGGCGGCGGCACCCAGCTGCCTTTCGACAAGATGCCCAACCCCCGTTCCGCTTATTTCCGGATGAAAGGGCCCGACGTTTTCGATTTTGCGGTTGAGAAAGGGCCCGAGATAATCCTGGAACTGGTCCGGGAGGCGGGCATATCCCTTGGGGATGTGAAATGTTTCATCTGCCACCAGGCGAATATTAATATAATCCATAAAATTGCCGATGTTCTTAATATGCCCCGGGAATCCTTTTATGTGAACCTGAACCGCTACGGAAACACGGCCGGCGCTTCCGTCCTGATCGCCCTTGACGAAGCTCTGGCGGAAAAGGCCGCCGTGGAGGGAGACCTCGTCATCACGGCCGCTTTTGGGGGCGGCCTGTCCTGGGGGGCAAACCTGTTGAGGATTTAAGCTGTAAATTGGAGGAGCAATGACTGAAAGTAAAGGCACTTTGAATAAGATCATCCAGGGCATCTTCGACGTCTTTCCCGACCTGGACGGTCTGCAACTTGACGGAGAGACCACCCTGGGCAAAATCCCCGACTGGGATTCCATGGCGGCCGTCAACCTCCAGGTCTTCATAGAGGAGAACTTCCGTATCCAGCTGCCGCTGGACCTGCTCAACGAGAACGCCAGGATTTCCGAGCTGGTGAAGTACATAGACGACCCGAACATGTTGAAAGAAGCCCGAAGAGGTTCCGTTTATTCATGATGCAGGGAATCCATCCCGACCCGTTTGAAATATTCTCAACCTTCTCGCAGGTCCATAATTACTGGATGGTGAAGGAAAGGGATCTTTTCAACGAGAGGCTTAACAGCCTGATCTGGGAATTGGAAGAACTGGAAAAGGAAAGGGGAAAGCCGAAATCCCGCCCGCCGGATTCTCCTGCCCCGGAGAATGCCGTCGTAAGGCAGGCCGAAAAAGAAGCCCTGCTGCAGCAGGTCAGAGAGGCATCGCAATCGGCAAAAAAACGGTACTCTTCCGTGAGCCGGTGGCTGCGCCGCCTTATAGATGAAATGCCGCCCTCGCCGGAAATCGCCAGGTCGCGCGCCGTATTCTGGATGGACCAGTTCATTCATGCCCTGGCTCCCGCCAATTATTTCTGGACCAATCCCCGGGCCGTCCAGCTGTTTCTCGAAAGCGGGGGGGAATCGCTGCGGAAAGGGGCATCGAACGCCCTTGCAGACTACCGCGACGGCGAGCTGCTCCCCCGGATAGCCGACAGCGGCGCTTTCCGTCCGGGCGAGAATGTCGCTACAACGGCCGGCTCCGTTGTGTTCCGCAACGAACTGATCGAATTGCTGCAATATGAGCCCGCCGGCCGCACAGTCGTTTCGACCCCGGTTCTACTTATCCCGCCCTGGATAAACAAGTACTACATACTTGACCTGAACGAACAGGCAAGCCTGGTGAGGCACCTGGTTGAGAACGGGTTCAATGTCTTCATGGTGAGCTGGAAGAACCCCGGCGGCGAAATGCGGCAGACCTCGTTCGACGATTACCTTTTCCGGGGGGTCGACAAGGCGGTCCGGATTGCAGGAGAGATAACAAGGGCGGAGCAGGTCCATGCCGCCGGGTACTGCATAGGGGGGACTGCCCTCGCCTGTTTCCTTGGATGGGCAAGCCGCGAGAAAAGGCCCCCTCCTGTAGCGGACTGGACGATTCTCTCCACCCTGGTGGATTTTTCCGATCCGGGGGAAATAGGGGTGTTCATCTCCGAAAGGTCCTTCCGGTTCCTGGAGTTCATGGCGGAGCGCGAGGGGTACCTGGATTCGAAATTCATCAATTCCGCCTTCCGCATGCTTCGTCCCCAGAGCCTCCTGTGGCCCGCCTACATCCAGAATTATCTCTACGGGGGGTCCCCCCCAAAATCGGACGTCTTCTTCTGGAACAGCGACGGGACAAGGCTTCCCCAGGCGATGGCCTCCTTCTATCTGCGCGAATTCTATCTCGGCAACAGCCTGGCCTCCGGAAGCCTGCAGGCCGGCGGACGCAGTGTCGGCCTTTCGTCGATAGACAAGCCCCTGTACGTTGTTGCTCCTGAGCAGGACCACATTTGCCCTTGGAAAAGCGTCTACAAGGTAACCGCCCACGTGACCTGCCCCGTGCGCATAGCTTTGCCGAATGAGGGCCATATCACGGGGGT
>CAZKYN010000241.1:0-4685 GCA_964556675.1 uncultured Syntrophaceae bacterium | reverse complement strand
GTGATATCCTCAGGATGCCTTTTTCATACTTCGCGTCCACCTTGCTCGAATCAACCCGGAACGGCAGCCGCAGGCTCCGGGAGAAACGTCCATGGCTCCTTTCCTGACGGTGATAGGCTTCTCCCTCTCCGAGTTGCTCTTCCCGGCGAGAACCGCTGATAGTCACCTGGTCGTTCATGACGGAAATATCGATATTTTCCGCATCGATCCCCGGCATTTCCGCCGTAATCAGGACGTCATTTTCGCTGCTCCAGAGATTCAGGGGCGGAAAATCCTGGGCATACGGCACCGCCCGCCCCAGGAACATCGCGTGGCGCATCTCCCGCCATGGGTCCCATTGCAAAAAATTGCTGATTTCGGGCCACAGCATTATCAATCCCCTCCTTTCCTGAATTTTTATTACAGGGATACCTGGTCATGTTTCTTGAGATCGTCGATGAGCATTGGGGTAACTCCCGGGACGTCCAGAAGCTCGTTCCAGTCCATTATTTTCCCGTGCTGGTCCCTGAACATGACGATTTCCCTGGCCAGGTTGTCCCCCAACTGGGGAAGCTTTGCCAGGTCGTCATAATTGCTCTCGTTCAAGTTTAGTTTTGCCATTGTCCTTTCCTCCTCATATTTTTTCTTCAAATCATATTTTCAGGAGGAACACATGGCAATAAAGGCGATTCTGAAATTGACCGGCAAAAATTCTTATTCTGACTGAGGCGTGTGGAAATGTCCCGTCGGAACAGCGCCGGAATTCCGGGCTTGCCGGAAACCTGATTCTTGGCTATTATGCTTCAGGCAAAAATATGGAAGAAAAACTTAATGAACTGAACAGGATCAGGATATCGGCTATTTTCCTGCACAGCAGCCTTTCGAGCCCGAATATCGGAGAAGTCATGGTTGCGCAGGCGGAACTGGACAGCCTCATCGACAGTTTCCATTCATCATATGCCGATTGTGTGACCGGCGAAGAGATCGAGACTGCCAGGAAGGACATCGAATCTTTTTTAAAGCTGATCGATTCCGCCGCGCAACGCTGCAGAAAGAGGTCTGAAAAGAAAACCGGCTGAATAGCCCCCGTGGCGGCGGGCTATTCGGTCCTGCGCTCATTCAAGAACCGGTCCAGATGTTCCCGGGCCTGATCTTTCGAGTAGCCGTACTTCTCCTGAAGGATGCCCAGGAGTTTGTCCCGGTCCCCTTCCGCCCTGTCGAGGTCATCGTCGGTCAGCTTTCCCCACTGTTTCTTGACTTCGCCTTTCAGCTGTTTCCATTTCCCCAGGAATATATCTTTGTCCATGGTACGTCCTTTCGCTTACGGGGTTTGGGTCGTTCCCGTCTCGCTCTCGAGCGGGGCGCCGCAAGTCGCGCAGAAGAAAACATCCTCGCCCTCTTCCTCTTCCGATTCCCGCGAAGACATGTAGGTTGCGCCGAGGCCTACCGCCGCACCAATGGCGAGCGCCGCACCGACTACCAGGAACGGGTTCTCCTTCAGGTATTCCAGCGCCTGCGATCCCCATTGCATAGCATGGTAACGGGCTTGCTGGGCCTTGTCTTTCGCCGTCTCGGCATAATCCTGCATTTTTGATTGGATATCCTCGGAACCCGTTCCGGAGGCCAACTCTTCCATTTTTTCCTTGGCGCTCTCCCAATCCAGCCCGCCCCCCATCATTTTTTTCAGCCCCCCGGCAATGGCCCAGCCCAGGCCCAATCCCACGAGGGCTGACGATATCGGGTTCTCCCTAATGGTTTCCATCAGACCGCCTGAACTCATTTCTGAATGCCTCATTGTACCCTCCTCAAGTAAATTTTCCCGGAATCGGACCGGGTGTTTAATATCTCACAATAACCGGCAGGTTTGTGCCATCGAGGAAATCCTGATTTATTTTCATTAAACCTCTTATTTCAAATTCAGATTTTAGCTCGCGATATGAGCGCGGGGACGGCTGAAATCCCGCCATTGGCCTGCCTGGAATCCCGCAGTTTTCACCTGCCCCTGCACCGGACCGGGTTCGGGAACTTGCACCGGACCCGTGCCGCATCCCGCTCAAGTCGATTCCTTTCCCGACTCCATCTGCTCGGTGGTTTCACCGGGCTTAAGCACGCCCCCGGCAAGGTATAACTGCGGCTTGCTGTCGAAATCCTCCTTGCACTGCTCGGAGCAGAAGAAGTACTCCTTCCGGTCGTAAGCGCTCTTGTAAGGCGTTTTCTTTTCATCTACTTGCATTTTGCATACAGGGTCCTCTACCATTTTGTCCTCCTTTGAATTTTTATTTTTCTCAGGCATAGCGAATTCAAAAATCAGGGAAAGCTTGATGGCATGTCCGGAAAAAATAATTTAGTCTTTGCTATCCATGAAAAGGAGATATGAGTATGCAGCCCAGCGCGGAGCAAATCCCCCATAATGAATGGCCCCATTTCTTTGACGAGTTTACAAATCAGAACAAAGGCCGCCCGATCAGGATCGAAAGAAAAGTCGAGGACAAGAGCGAGGAGCTGGAACATGAAATGCCGCTGTTCGGAATCGATTACGACCCGCATCACGGCGAAATGATTTCCATCTCGCTCGGGGTCGACCGGCTTAAATACGAACACCCGATCGTGGGCCCGAAGGAGGTCAAACTGGAGCAGGACAACGAAGGCCGGGCCAAGGTCATCAGGTTCACCGACAAGGACAATGAAGAGTTTATCGTTACTTTCCAATCCTGAAGAAAAAGCCATCACTTTCCTTCCCCAATACGGATGCCGTATTCTATAAGGCGCGCGGGCCGGCAGCCATCAGGCCCGCTCTTATTTATTCGGCTCATATTTCTGAAATACCATAAGGCCCTCCGGCACTGCGGGAATCCGCAGGACCGAATATCGTATGTACGATCCGGTATGCGAAGGGGACGTTGCGACCGAGGCATTCAGAATAACGTCTATCGGCATTAAATCCATTTCCGGCATCAAATCAGAATTCGCCGGTCTGAATTTCATATTGGCCCTGACATATTAATGCCGCGCTTTGATCTACGATGGAATGAAAATACTTGCGGGGCAAAAACAATGAAATGCGGCGATAAAATCCCGCCCTTTCTCCATGACTTGCAGATCATCGGCTCATTCGTCCTGAGCGGCAATCCCGGAATTGTCCTGAAGGAAGCGCTGCGGCGGATGCGCTCCCGGACGACTTATTACGGACTGGAACGCGATCTGAAAAAACCTGCCGCGATGCCGGCCTCCAGAATACCGATCATTGTCCGGCCTCTTATGGAGCAGGACATACCCTTCATTCTGGCGCGGTCCGGCAACGGCCGGTCGGAGCAGGAACTTAAGGACATGGCCCGGAGGAGCCTTCTGATCAAGGCCGAGTTTTCCCGCTGCTTTGTCGCCGCCGATCCGAATAACAGGCCATGCTATATGCAATGGCTTATCGGCCCGGAAGAAAACAAGAAAGTACAGGACTACTTCAAAGGCGGGTTTCCGGTCCTCGGCCCGGACGAAGTCCTGCTGGAGGGCGCCTATACCCCGCCGCAATACCGCGGTATGGGAATAATGGCGTGCGCCATGTTCCAGATCTCCGAAAAGGGCAAGGGGATCGGGGCGAAACGGGCCATGACATTTGTCCACGAAAACAACACGGCCGCGCTGGCCGGTTGTACCCGCGCCGGATTCCATAAATTCCTTATCAGGGAGGATGTGTGGAGGAATTTCAGGCGCACCTTGAGCTTCAGGAGAATGAGTGCCGGCGCTCAATGAGGCCCGCCCGGAAAGTTGCGCCAAGGCCTTAGGTTCTTTTAAGGAAATTGGCAAATCAAAATCAGTGTTCTCCCGATGGAGCCCCCTTCGGCTCTATACTATTAATACACAAAAATACCCGGTTCATTATTGCCAAATTGTCACCGATGCTCCATGCCGTAACCGACACGGGTCGGAAGGACTGAAGGCTGCCCGGAGAAAGGAGAAAAGAGGGGAATGGCGGAAGGTATTGTGAAGTGGTTCGATGAAAAGAAGGGATTCGGCTTTATAGAAAGCGATGAGGGTGGAGATCTTTTTGTTCATTTCAGCGCTATCCAGGTAGACGGCTTCAAGACCCTTTACGAGGGCCAGCGAGTCCAGTTTGAAAGCCACCAGGGACCGAAGGGACCGGCAGCTTTGAAAGTCCGCATAATTTAGCAAACAGGGCCAGACAAATCATATGAAGGCGCCGCAATCTCCGGCGCCTTTGTTATTTCCGGCGGGCGAACCATGCCGTGGGCCCCGCAAAGAGCGCATTTTCCGCTTGTCAAATACCCCTTGAAGGAAATAATCTGCATTTCCCAATCAAAGCAAAAGGGAATTCATGCGAATAGAGCGGCTCGGCATCGAGCACCAACAGTTGCTTTCGGAAAGTGTCAACGGGCTTGACGAGTTCATCTCCGATTTCACCTTCGGGAATTTTTTCCTGTACAGGGGAATGTACGACTACAGGATTTTGTTCGAGAACGGCCCTGTGTTTATGGCGGGGACGAACCCGGTCGGTCACAACTTTCTGACGCCCCTTACCCACCCGGGCAGGCTTGGCGCGGACTACATTTCGGGTATAATGCGCGATTATGATTTCCTCTACCCGGTGGCGGAAAAAATGAAGGACGTCTTTGACCAGGAGCGGTTCGACGTCCCCCCCCGCCCCGGAGAAAAGGATTACCTGTTCCCGGTCGCGAAACCGGCCTCCTTTC
>CAZKYN010000240.1:0-4741 GCA_964556675.1 uncultured Syntrophaceae bacterium | reverse complement strand
GGACGCCCTTTCGTCCGAAAATCCCCTTATGGTTATAACCGGACCGCTGACCGCGAGCGGTTTCCCCGGGTCTTCGCGTTTCACTGTCTGCGCCAGGTCGCCACAGACGAATATCTGGGGGGAGTCCTCCTGCGGCGGCACGTTCGGACCCGAACTGAAGCGGGCGGCATTCGACGGCGTGATCCTCACCGGGAAAGCTGCAAATCCCGTTTACCTTTCCGTTATCTACGGCGCCGCCGAGTTAAGGGACGCTTCGGACTTATGGGGGAAAGACATTTACGAAACCACTGATGCCCTGAAGCGTGTCGTGCCTGACTGTAAGGTCCTGGCAATCGGCCCCGCAGGCGAGAACCTGGTCAAGTATGCCTCCATTGGGAACGATAAGGCCCATTATATCGGGCGGACCGGAATGGGCGCCGTCATGGGTTCAAAAAAACTGAAAGCCATCATCACAAAGGGATCAGGGAAAATAGAAAAGTTCGACGAGGTTTCTTTTAGGGAAAGTCACAAGAGCTCTTTAAGGGAGATAAAGGAATCCAATCTTGCCGCTTCTCTCAGGTCCATGGGGTCCGATGCGGGCATGGACCTCGGGATGATGACAGGGGACGTTCCGATCAGGAACTGGACGGTAGGAGAAGATTTCGAACTCTCATCCAGCCTCGGCGGGCCTGCCATGTCTGAAAAATACCTCGTTAAGCCTCATGCGTGCTCAAATTGTCCGATCGCCTGTAAGAGAGTCGTCCGGGTTGAAGGAGGGAGGTTCGCAACAGAAGAAGGCGCGGGGCCCGAATACGAGACATGCTGCACTTTCGGTACTATGATCATGAACGCCGACCTGGAAGGCGTAATCAAAGCCAACGAATTGTGCAACCGGTACGGCATGGACACGATCAGTTGCGGCGCAACCATAGCCATGGCCATGGAACTCTTTGAAAAAGGCATAATCGAATCAGGGGCGGCGGGCGGCCTCGACCTCGGTTGGGGGAACATAGCAGATGTTATTAAACTGCTGCCCATGATTGCCGGCCGCATCGGGATCGGCGATATCCTTGCGGAAGGCAGCTTCACAGCGGCCGCGCGATTTGGAGAGGCAGCGGCCGAAGCTGCCGTGCAGGTGAAGGGCCTGGAATTGCCCATGCACGATCCGCGCGGCTTCCACGGAATGGGTCTGGCTTACATGATGTCGAACCGCGGCGCGTGCCACCTGCAGCACATGGTCATGGCGGCGGAACAGGGGATGGCGTCTTGGCCGCAGCTTTTTGAAATGGAGGAGAGCTATATCGGGCCGGTAAGCGAAGGCAAGGCCAGGCTCGTCTTCAACTCCGAAAACTACGGGGTCCTTGCCAACTCCCTGTGCATCTGCCACTATGTGGCCTACGTGCTCCCTCCCGAGCTTATCCGCGACGCGTTCAATGCCGTGACCGGGCTGAATATGAGCTTTGCCGACCTGCTCAAGTGCGGAATGAGGGAATGGACCTTGAAGCGGGGGATCAATAACCTCCTGGGCGTCCGGGCTGCGGACGACGTATTGCCGAGAAGAGTGCTCACGCCTCTGGATGAAGGCGCTGCGGCCGGATCCACACCCGATATGGACAAGCTCAAGAGCGAATATTATGTAATCCGCGGTCTCAACGCAGAAGGCTTGCCCAGGCGGGAACTGCTGGTTGAACTCGGGCTGGAAGCCCTCAGCCGCAGACTCTATGAATCTTGAAAGGAGAATT
This sequence comes from uncultured Syntrophaceae bacterium, assembly GCA_964556675.1. GTDB lineage: Bacteria > Desulfobacterota > Syntrophia > Syntrophales > UBA4778 > JBDKTK01. Next base: position 3,020 of record CAZKYN010000240.1, on the reverse strand, counting down.
GTCAGATGCCTTACAATGCCTTTACCCAGGAATGGATGGACGCGTGGAAGCAGAAGATCGCCGATTCGGATGAGTACAGGGAAATAGCCAAGGGCTGGGAGGGGAGCGTTTCCATAATTGTCAATCCCGACCCGGAGCACAATGTGCCCGAGGCAGTTTACCTGTTCACCGATTACTGGCACGGCGAAACAAGGGATTTCATGGTCTGCGACAAGCAGAAAGCGGAAAGCGCCAACTTCATTATGACGGGAGATTACCTGCGCTGGAAGCAGATCGGCCGCAAGGAGCTCGACCCCACTAAAGCCCTTATGCAGGGGAAGCTTAAATTGAAAGGTAACCTGGCCTATGTTGTCCGGCATGTGCGCACCGTGAACAAGGTGGTCGACCTGTTCACTCAGCTCGACACAATATGGCCTGATGATAAATAACCGCCATTACTGAATAAGCCAGAGGGGTTCAAATGTCATATGATAAGGAACTCGCCTTTATTTACGGCGGGCCGACTAAAATAGTTTTCGGCGATGGCGCCGCTCTGGACGTCGAGTCAGAGATGTCTGTCCTCGGCTGCAAAAAGGCGGTTATCATCACTGATAAAGGCATAATTGCGGCGGGGCTTGTAGACCGGGTGGCAGACTCGCTGGGGAGCAGATGTGCAGGCATATTCAGCAACGTCCCGCAGGATACCGGAATCGAGGTAGTCAACGCCGGCGCTGATTATGCCCGCAGAAACGGCGCAGACATGGTCATCAGCATCGGCGGCGGAAGTGTCATCGATACGGCTAAAGGGATCTGTATCCTGCTCACTGAAGGCGGGACCCTGGACGCATTCGAAGGTATCCAGATGCTCACCCGCCCCCAGACTCCGCATATCGTGATCCCTACAACTGCGGGCACCGGCAGCGAAGTAACCTGGATTGCCGTAATCATGGACAGGGACAAGGGGCAGAAGAGGCTTATTGTGGAATATTTCAACGCGCCCCGGGTAGCCATTCTCGACCCCCGCATGACCGAGAAGCTCCCTCCCCTGCTGACGGCTTCCACCGGTATGGACGCGATGTGCCATGCCGTGGAGGCCCTGTACTCACTGTCACGGCAGCCCTTTTCCGACGGACTGGCGATGCATGCCGTCAGGCTGCTGAAAAATTATCTTCCGGTCTGCATCGAGCAAGGTTCCGACCTGGCAGCCAGGGGCCAGCTCCAGATTGCGGCCGCCATGGCGGGCTGGGCCTTCGGCAACTCGATGGTCAGCCTCAATCATGCCCTTGCCCACTCTCTGGGGGCGGTGTGTCATTTGCCCCACGGTATAGCCAACGGCATCCTGCTCCCCCACACAATGAAATTCAATCTTGAGGATTCGACCGGCGCTTTGTCCCTGGTTGCGGAATCAATGGGGGTACGGCAAAGCAAAATGACTCCCACCGAAGCTGCGGAAACGGCGTGCCGGGAAATGGCTGAATTCACGAAAAGAATAAACCATCCCCAAAAGCTCTCTGAAATGGGCGTGACAGAAGCGGACCTGGAGAAGGCTGCCGAACTTTGCCTGTACGATGGAGCTATTACCTACAATCCCCGGACCGTGATGGACCGGGCGGAGGCGCTGGAAGTCTTGAGGAGCGCATTTTGACAAAAAAGCCTGAGTACTTCTGGCAAAACAAAATCGTTTCGCCGGAGGCCGTTCTGTCCCGGATAGAGCCGGGCATGAGCATATTCCTGGGCACTGGAATGGCGGAGCCGAGGACGCTTGTCAAGCACCTTATGGCATCGCGGGAAGGCAATCTCCAGGACCTTGAACTCATCCAGTTGGTCAGCCTCGGCGAGACCATACCTTTGGACGAACGATATTCCCGCAAATATCGTCTCAGGACTTTCTTCTCCGGATGGGTGGCAAGTTCCGCAATCACTGAGGGCCATGTCGATCTCGTCCCCAGCCGTTTTTCCAGGATCCCCTGGCTCTTCAAGTCGGGGGCGCTCCGGATCGATGTCGCTTTCGTCCAGATCACGCAGCCGCATGAAACAGGATACGCGAGCCTCGGAACCGGTCTTGATGTGGCCCGCGACGCCATTGACCGTGCAAAGCTGGTAGTGGGTGAGATGAACGACAAGGTCCCGTGGACACTGGGTGACACCCTTGTCCACGTCAAGGATTTTGATTTCCTCATCCGCTCGACGGAGCCGCCTCTCTCCGTCCCGCGCTGGCCTGTAGACGACATGTATCGCAGGATTGCCGAGAACATCTCGACCGTGATTGCCAACGGCAGCTGTCTGGCATTTTCGATCGGGCCGCTGTACGAGGCCCTGGCAGTTGTGCTCTCAGGCAAACGGGGCCTTGGGATACACACCCCTTTCTTCACGGACGCCCTTATGGACCTTGTGGACAGCGGGGCCGTTTCAAACAGGCAAAAGGAATTCTTCCGGGGCAAATCTCTGGCATCGTATGCCATCGGTTCGGAAAGGCTCATGAGGTGGCTGGACCGGAACCCCCTTGTCGAATTCCAGCCCCTGGATGTTGTCGCGAGCCCCAATAATATCGGCCAAAATAGAAAGTTCATAGCGATACTTCCCGCCCGTAAAGTCGATCTTACCGGAATAATCGCGCTGCATGCCGGCAGAGGCAATGTCACTGCTGGACCCGGCGCCGTCCAGGAACTGCTCGAAGGCTCGTTCGCCTCCCCGGGTGGCCGCAGCATTTTCGCCCTGCCCAGCCGCAACCGGAAAGGTGAGCCGAACATACTCTTGTCGGCGGTTGATCAATCCAACCTGTTTTCCAACCGTGAGTCCCTCGACATGATCGTTACGGAGTACGGGATTGCCTACCTTTCCGGCCGCACAGTGCGAGAAAGGGCCCAGGCGATTATTGATATAGCACATCCCGACGACCGGGACGGTCTTGTCAGGGCCGCAAAAAGAGCGCGCCTGATTTACCAGGACCAGATTTATCTGCCGGAATCAGGCTACTTTTACCCTGCCTACCTCGCGGAGGAACACAGGTTCAACGGCCTGTAGGTTATCTTCTGCGCTAT
>CAZKYN010000239.1:0-4762 GCA_964556675.1 uncultured Syntrophaceae bacterium | reverse complement strand
TGACAGACCGGCCATTGCGATCGCCGCAGCTCCGACCGTCGCCGACCGCCACGGCTCTTTTTTCAACCAGGAGATTATCCATCTGCTGACCATGAATAAAAGGTAGACCTGGGACAACACGGCGATTGCCAGGATTAACGTGCGAATGGCGGTGAATGATCCAAGCATTAGACGGTATTCAACAGGGCGGTTTATTTATAAGAGCAAAAGTAATTTAACGAAATTCAGGATCTCCGTCCAGAGCTATCCCGCCTCTTTCGGTTTTTCCCAAAATAACGATTGGAGATCCGTTGCAGCATGATGATATTCAGAGCCCCTGCTGGAAGGAGATGGTCCACTTACGGTTTACAACGGCACATGCAGGCCCCTTCCCGTCGAAGTCGGAATACGTTCTGAAGGGCTATACGCCCCGCAGGTCCGGCCCCCAGATGATCTTATGCAGCTGCACCTGCAGCCGGGCACGGAGCCGGTCATTCAGGATCCAGGCAGCCAGGCTCTTAAGGTCGATTTTCCCGAACACGGGCGAGATGATCGGCGGTTTAAGGGAGCCAAGTACGCCGGCAAATTCCGACATAACCCATTTCGCGTATTCGTAATCGGCCCTGTCGCCCACAACGAACTTTATCTCGTCCTCGTGGGTCAATACCGATAAATTCCCGAAATCGTTTTTTTCGGCCTCCCCGCTGGAAGGGCACTTTATATCAAGCACCCTGATACAGCGCCCGTCGACCGCGCTGATATCGACGCTCCCGTTCGTTTCGAGCAGGACCGTGAGCCCCATATCTATAAGCCCGCTGATCAGCGCCGGCGTGTCCGTTTGAATGAGCGGTTCGCCCCCGGTGATCTCCACAAGCCGGCAATTGTATCCGCGGACTCGACCGATGATTTCCGGAATATTCATTGCGCTTCCTTCACCATACGCGTACTTCGTATCGCAGTATGTGCAGCGCAGATTGCATCCGGCCAGGCGCACCAGGACACACGGAAGGCCCGCATACGACGACTCTCCCTGGATGCTGTAAAATATTTCGTTGACCAGAAGCGCCATTTTCAATCTTCCCAGTAGGTCGCCCCCGTGTTCCCCGTTTCGGAAACAGTCACGCGCGAAACACGGATATTATCCGAATTGATTCTCTGCGCCGCCTCCCGGTACACAAACCGGGCGATGTTTTCGGATGTGGGGTTGACAACCCGGAACGGTTCCAGGCTGTTGAGGTCCTTGTGGTCGAGCCGGCCGATGATGTCCGCCAGCTCGATCTTTATCTTCCGGAAATCGATGCCGATCCCGATTTCATCCAGCGCCGCGCATTTCAGGAAGAGGCTCACAGTCCAGTTATGGCCGTGCAGCCGGGAACAGTCCCCCTCGTAGCCTTTAAGACAATGGGCTGCGGAAAAATCCGCTTTGACAAACAGCTCGTAATTGGCCGGCATGTTCCCTCCTTCAACCCTTCTGCCAGCAGTAGACGTTCCTCTGGGCCGTGGGCAGCATCAAAAGCTCGAGGATATTGACGTGCTCGGGGGCGCTGGTGACATAAAGGACAGCGTCGGCGACATCCGCCGCCGTCAACGGCTCATACCCCTGGTAAACCCCGGCAGCCCGCTCGCGGTCGCCATGGAAGCGCACTTCCGAAAACTCGGTGTGCACGGCTCCGGGGCTGACGCACGAAACCCGGACCTTCGTCCCGAGCAGATCGATGCTCATCCCCTCGGTCAGGGCGCGCACGGCGAATTTTGTCGCATTGTAAACATTTCCTCCGGGATAGACCTGGTGGCCCGCAACGCTCCCGATATTGACAACGTGGCCGGAGTTGCGCTCGACCATCATGGGGATGATCGCCCGGGAAACATTGAGGAGGCCCTTCACATTCGTGTCGATCATCCGGTCCCAGTCGTCAAAGTCGCCCTCGTGCAGTTTGTCGAGACCGGCCGAGAGCCCCGCGTTGTTGACGAGGATATCCGGGCATGTCGCGTCATGCTTTAATTCCGCTGCGAACTTCAGGACATCATTCCGGTCCCGGACGTCAAGCCGGCGGATGCGGACGGATATGGCGCCCCCCATTTTCCCCTTGATATCTTCGAGGCGTTCGAGCCTCCGGGCCGCCAGGACGAGATTGGCGCCGCTGCGCGCGAATGCCTCTGCGCAGGCCAGTCCGATCCCGGAACTCGCGCCTGTTACGAGTACTGTTTTGCCGCTGATCCGCCTGTTCCGGTCCATAGGTTTCTCCCTTTCAGTTTTCCCATGAATGTCTCTTTAGAGATTTCCGGTCGCGCCTTCCGAAGGACTCCCGAATATCAGATCAAGGCGAGGCATGACAAGACAAATATGGAAAATAAGGGGGAAAAATAAACAAAAACAGAATATTAATTATTCAAAGTTTCTAAAAAGAAAGTTTTTATTTCCGCTGTTTTGGTGATATTATAGGCCAATTTCGTTATCCCGTGGAGTTAAAAAATGAGCGATTACTGGGTAAAGATCATCGAAAAGGAAGAGGAAGACATCATCCGGCACCACTATCTGGTTTCGGCGCCGAGCGCCAAGGAGGCGAAAAAAGCCGCTCTGGAGTTCATCAAGCATTTTATGGACGAGGACAGCGAGCCGGAGAAGATCCCGGATGGGTATGCTTTTTGTAACCGGGCCATCTTTGTTCAGATAGGCGATATCAAGGAGACCACCAAAGAGGAATTCAAGGATTTCCTTTTAAAAATGCATACGATAAACCCGGCCTGAGATTATAGGAAATATTTAATGCGCAGAAAGGGTTCTGCGCATTTTTGCGTTTATATGAGGGGCGTATATTGATTACGCCCCTGCTTTTTTCAAGCCCGCTTAACAGACTGCTTGCGTTTGGCCACGCTCCCGGCGGACAGCCGCTGGGCGACTGTAAGGACCGTGTTTGCATAAACCGAACTGTGGTTATATGCGTAAATCACCCTTATCTGCTGCTTCCTGCTCATCTTTGCCTTCCACCCGCTGTTTTTCAGGTAATTCGCGATGCTATGGAACGCATCTGCCCTCGTGAAGAGATCTATTTTCCCGTCCCCGTCCGCATCCACGCCGTTGATATAAACCTGGGTAGGCATGAACTGGCATATGCCGATAGCCCCGTAGACCGACCCTTTTATTTTTACGGGGTCGAGCCCGTTGTCCATCCCGTAACGGATCAGGGCCTTCAATTCGGCGTACGCCCAATCGGCCTTTGTGCCGCAGCGGCGTATCGCAAACTCTTCCGTCCTTTCATTGAGGAGATCAGGTGAGATGTGCGGGCGGACTTTCTCAAAATCGGCGCACAATGCCATGCTCGCCAGGCTGTTCAGGGCATTTTTCTCGCCCATGTACTCGCCCAGTTTGGTCTCCACCAGCAGGATGGAAACGATGATCTCCTTGGGCACCTTGTATCGGGCCTGGGCGTCGCCAAGGATCTTCGAGTTCTCTTTCATGAACGCCCGCGCCGTTTCGATTACTTCCGGCCTGACGAAGCCCTTGTATACCCTTGCCGTCGTGCGCGGACCCGCAACCGGGGCATCGAAGTACTTCTTCCTGATCAGGCTTTCAATTTTCCTTCTCATGATAGACGGGTCGAACACCAGGTCGGGTGACTGGAAAAGCGTTCGGATGGCGTTCCGGTCCAAGCCGTCGGCAATAAGCCTGTCTGCCAGGGGAGACCAGTCTGATGCCGGAGGAGGCTGGGCGGCGCTGCCCGGGGAAAAACATAAAAACAATAAGAACGGGAGATTGATTAAAAGTGCCAGGACGAAACCGCGCTTTGAATTCATGACGACCTTTCAGCTACGCGCACTTTTGATTGGGTAAGTTGAAAATCAATATATCAGCCCATATGATTTTATCAATCGAAATCTTATTTTCTAAGCATCTTTTCAGCACATACTCATTCCTTTGCTTAGAGTTAATCAGAGTGCATTCGCGGAAAAATAGGATAATCCCTTATAGCAAAGCTGTCGAGCCTTTGAGTAAATTCATCCATGCGTTTGTTTGCCCGACAAAATACCGGACAAGGGATCAAGCTTTTAGCTGCGGTCCTTTTGGCCGTTGCGGCCGGCGCGTGGCTTTTGGTCTCGCCTCACTCACTGCTGGAAGCCTCTGAGCGGACCGGGGCCGTTTTCTCAAAGGATGTCCCGTTTGTACCGACGCCCGACCATATGGTCGAGCAGATGCTCACTATTGCCCACGTAGGCGAAGGGGATATCGTGTACGACCTCGGGTGCGGGGACGGCAGGATTGTTGTTGAGGCTGCGAAACTGGGAGCCAGAGCAGTCGGGATTGATATAGACCCCGAGAGGATACGGGACAGCAACAAGCGGGCTGAAAAAGAGGCCGTAACCGGCAGGGTAAAATTCATCAGGCAGGACCTGTTCACAGCCGATATCAGCGAGGCTTCGGTAGTAATGCTTTACCTTCTGCCGTCTGTTAATATGAGGCTCCGCCCCAAACTCCTGAATGACCTGAAGCCGGGCTCCCGGGTCGTTTCTTTTTCTTTCAGCATGGGGCAATGGGAGCCAGATAAAATCTCGGGACTTGTCCTTTGCTGGGTTGTACCCGCGAACGTTACCGGCCTCTGGTCCTGGGACTGCCCCCGCAGCGGAGAGCGGATCATGCTGGAGCTCACGCAGAATTTTCAGAACGTAAAGGGCACGTTGAGAATCGGCGAACAAAGTTATCCTCTCAGCAACGCAGTCCTCTCGGGACGGGACCTGCGGTTCAAAGCCGGAGTTAAAGCTCAGGGGGGAGAGGCGGAGTACGTAT
>CAZKYN010000238.1:0-4770 GCA_964556675.1 uncultured Syntrophaceae bacterium | reverse complement strand
AGTTCGCACCCATTGCGGCGGCGGCCGGCTGCGTTGTCGTGGATAATACCAGCGCTTTCCGGATGGACCCCGATGTCCCGCTGGTCGTTCCCGAGGTCAACCCGGATGATATAGCCCTGTACCCGAATAAGGGGATCATCGCCAACCCGAATTGTTCCACTATCCAGATGGTGGTGGCGCTCAAGCCCATCTACAATGCGGTCGGCATCAGAAGGGTCGTTGTGACAACTTTTCAGTCCGTCTCAGGCACCGGGAAAAAGGCTATGGACGAGCTTACAGATCAGACCAAGGCCCTGCTGAGTTTTCGCGAACCCAAGGTCAAGGTCTATCCGCACCAGATCGCGTTCAACTGCCTTCCGCAGATCGACGTCTTCATCGAAAACGGATACACCAAGGAAGAGATGAAGATGATCAACGAGACTAGAAAGATCATGGGAGACGATTCGATTGCCGTGACGGCAACAACGGTCAGGGTCCCGGTGTACCGCTGCCATTCGGAGTCGGTCAATATTGAAACGGAAGAAAAAATTACGGCCGCCGAGGTTAAGGAACTTCTGGCCCGGGCTCCCGGAGTGATCGTCATGGACGACCCCTCGAAATCCGTATACCCGCTGGCAATAGATTGTGCAGGTCTCGATGAGACATTTGTAGGCCGGATCAGGGAAGATGATTCGATTGAGAACGGGATCAACCTCTGGGTCGTTTCCGACAACCTCAGAAAAGGCGCGGCGCTCAACGCCGTGCAGATTGCTGAAATCCTGATTCAGAAATATCTGAAGTAGATGGTTCGGATAATCGGGGGTGAGGCTAAGGGCAGGCGGCTTGCCCTGCCAAAAAAAGGTGAGATACGTCCCACGTCCGATTTCGTCCGCGAGGCCCTTTTCAATATCCTCGGCCGCCAGGACGGAAAATCGTGGCTGGACATATATGCGGGGACCGGGGCAGTGGGCCTGGAGGCCCTGAGCCGGGGCGCCGGCACGGCCGTTTTTATCGAGAACGGCAAGTCCTGCTGTGAAGCCATCCGGGCCAACATTGAAAAATGCGGTTTCGGGCCGCGGGCCGAGGTTTTGGAAATGACGGCGGAGCAGGGTTTAAGGCTCCTGTCGGGCAGAGGGCGGAGATTCGATGTAATTTTTGCCGACCCGCCGTACAGCATGGGACTGGCCGGGGCAATGCCCGGCCTCATCGAAAGAACAGGAATTTCTGCGGCGGGCGGGATGCTTGTCATCCAGCATTCACTGAGAGAGGACCTGGAATTCGATTCCGGCGCCTGGAATGCAGTCGACAACAGGAAATACGGGGATACTGGGATTAACATTCTAATTCGAGCCAATGGTGGGGAAAATTGATGGGAAGGACTGCTGTTTACCCGGGTTCTTTCGACCCGATCACGAACGGTCATGTTGATATAATCAGGAGGGCTTTGAGGGTTTTTGACAAGCTCATAATCCTCATTGCGTATAATCCTGCGAAAAGCTCCCTTTTTACGGTCGAGGAGAGAGTGGATCTGATAAGGTCCGTAATCGGCGACGAGCCGCGGATCAGGATAGACAGCTTCTCCGGCCTGCTTGTTGATTATGTCAAAAAGGAAAACGCCCAGGTCATCCTCAGAGGGTTGCGGGCCGTTTCCGATTTCGAATACGAATTCCAGATGGCCCTTATCAACCGGCGCCTGGACCGGGACATCGAAACAGTCTTCCTCATGACCGGATACAAATGGTTCTATACGAGTTCCCAACTCGTCAAGGAAGCGGCCGGCCATGGCGGGTCGGTGCGGGGCCTTGTCCCCGATGTCGTCCTGCAGGCCCTGCATCAAAAATTTAAAAAACAGGGATAATAATGAAACTGTCATCTCGCGCTACAAGAATCAAGCCTTCACCGACCCTCGCAATCACTGCAAAAGCCCAGGAACTGCGGGCCAGAGGGAGGGACATCATAGGATTTGGGGCAGGCGAGCCCGATTTCGACACGCCTTTAAACATCAAGCAGGCGGCCATCAAGGCCATAGATGAAGGCTTCACCAAATATACCCCGGTCGGCGGGATCGAGGACCTCAAGGATGCAATAATCGCCAAGCTAAGGGAAGACAACGGGCTGGAATACAAGCGCTCCGAGGTGTTCGTCTCCTGCGGGGCCAAGCACTCCCTGTACAACCTGGCCCAGGTGCTGTTCGAGAGCGGCGACGAGGTCATCATCCCCGCCCCTTACTGGGTTTCCTATCCGGACATTGCGGTGCTTGCCGACGCAACCCCGGTGATTGTGCAGACCTCGGAAAAAAACGGTTTCAAGCTGGACCCCGCGGACCTGAGAAAAGCAATAACGCCCAAGACAAGGGCCGTGGTCGTCAACAGCCCTTCGAACCCGACGGGCGCCACATACACCGAAGCGGAACTGGGCAAGATAGCCGATGTTATCGCCGAAAAGAAGATAATCGCGATATCGGACGATATTTACGAAAAAATCCTCTATGACGGGATGCGCTTCGCGGAAATGGCTTCCTTCAGCAGCGAGCTGCGGGATCTGACGATCGTCGTCAACGGCGTATCCAAGTCCCATGCGATGACCGGCTGGCGAATAGGCTATGCCGCGGGCCCGGAAAACGTCATCAAAGCGGCGACGGACTTCCAGAGTCAGAACACGTCGAACCCGACGTCCATCGCCCAGAAGGCGGCGGCCGAAGCCCTTAAAGGCAGCCAGGAAACTGTAGCGATGATGGTCGGCGAGTTCCAGAAGAGAAGGGACTTCATAGTGGATGGATTGAACGGCATCCCCGGGGTGAGCTGCCTCAGGCCCGAAGGTGCCTTTTACGTCTTCCCCAATGTCTCCGGCCTGTTTGGTAAAACATTCAAAGGCAATGCCTTAAAGGGTTCATCCGACGTAACGGAATTCCTGCTGGAAAACGCCAACGTCGCGGTCGTGCCGGGCGTGGTGTTCGGCAACGACAACCACATCCGCCTTTCCTATGCAACATCGATGCGCAATATCGAAGAAGGCCTGAAGAGGATCAAGTCGGCGGTTGCACTCTTAAGTTGAGCATTCGCTTTGCATTCCATTCAGTCGCCCAGGATGACATTGGAATACAGTCATTCTGAGGAGCGGAGCTCGGAATATTGTCATTCTGAGGAGCGGAGCGACGAAGAATCTTTATTTTAGAATAAAAACAGATCCTTCGTTGCGCTCAGGATGACATGAAGGATGCTCAGGATGACATTGGAATACAGTCATTCTGAGGAGCGCAGCTCGGCATATTGTCATTCTGAGGAGCGCAGCGACGAAGAATCTCTCTTTTTAACCAACCCGTTTTCATCGGTCCGGTACAGGTTGGAGGAGGTGCCGGCAATACTGGGATTCCCTGGCCGCGAGCTGGAGATAACCCGGACTATTTACTGGATTTGAAAACAGAAAGGGGAGGGGCGAATAATTGCTCCTCCCCATTAATATCAGAAGTCTCTATGTTCTCAACTATCCCCCCTTTTTTTGCAAGAATTCAGCCCCGTCTCAAAGAGCAGGCTTGCCCTAAATATTATTTGCCCGTCTTTTACACTTCATGATATACCCAGATCAAAGGATAAATGGTATAATTTGTTGAAATTAAAAGGGAAACGCAAAAAGACGAGGCCCGTTTTCATCGGCCGGGTACAGGTTGGGGGAGATGCGCCCGTTGTCGTCCAATCTATGACATCGACCGACACCCGGGACGTAAAGGCGACAGTAAGGCAGGTCCGCAGGCTCATCAAGGCCGGATGCGAGATCGTCAGGGTGGCCGTCCCCGACCGGGAGGCGGCCCAGGCCATAGCGCAGATAAAAAGCGCCATCTCCGTCCCGCTGATAGCCGATATACACTTCAATCACAGCCTGGCGATCGAGGCGATGCGCAGCGGCGCCGACGCTATAAGGATCAATCCCGGCAATATCCCCCGGGCCAGGCTCAAGGAGATCATCCGGACGGCCCGCGATCTCGGGTTGAGCATCAGGATCGGCGTGAACTCGGGTTCGCTGGAGAAGGATCTTGCGGCAGAATACGGCGGCCCGTCGGCGCAGGCCCTGGTGGAGAGCGCCTTGCGGAGCATCGAATTTTTTGAGGGCCTGGGTTTCCATTCAATCAAGTTGTCACTGAAATCGTCCGAAGTACCCGTGATGATCGATGCTTACCGCCTGATAGCGGAAAAGACGGATTACCCCCTGCACCTCGGGGTTACGGAAGCGGGCAGTCTCCTGCAGGCGGCAATCAAGTCCTCCATCGGTATCGGGGTCCTGCTCAACGAGGGAATAGGAGATACGATCCGTGTTTCCGTAACCGGCGATCCGGTGCAGGAAATACCTGTTGCGTACGGGATCCTGAGGGCTCTCGGCATAAGGAAAGTGGGTCCTGACATAATCTCCTGCCCGACCTGCGGCCGCTGTGAGATCGATGTGCCGGGCCTGGTCAGCCGAGTCGAGCGGGCCCTTTCGGGCCGTAGAGATTACTTGAAAATTGCGCTGATGGGCTGTGTTGTAAACGGCCCGGGGGAAGCCGCCGGGGCGGATATCGGGCTGGCTGGCGGAAAAGGGTCAGGTATCCTTTTCAAAAAAGGCAAAGTATTGAAGAAGGTTGCTGAAAAAGAATTTATCCAGAGCCTTTTGGAAGAAATAAATCAAATGAAATCCGGGAGAGAGGAGAACGGCGAATGAGGTATTCCGAAATGTTCCTGCCCACTGTGCGGGAAGTCCCATCCGATGCTGAGACTGCGTCCCACCAGCTCATGGTGCGTGCGGGTTTGATCAGAAAGC
>CAZKYN010000237.1:0-4770 GCA_964556675.1 uncultured Syntrophaceae bacterium | reverse complement strand
TGGCGGAGAGAGGGGGATTCGAACCCCCGTGAGGGCTTTTGGCCCCCAAATCGATTTCGAGTCGATCCCGTTACGGCCACTTCGGTATCTCTCCGCGCCCTGTTTTTTTTTGAGCGGAAAAGGTTATCCTCTTTTCCCGGAAAAATCTACTCAAAATTTCCGAGCAGGCCCCTGCCAGGATACCCTGGACGACATGCGCTGAATGGTTAAGGCGCCTGTCCTCGAGAATCCTGAACAATGAGACTGCCGCGCCGCCTTTGGGGTCGGCCGCGCCGAAAACGACCCGCCGGACCCTGGCGTGCAGGATAGCGCCGGCGCACATGACGCAGGGCTCCAGAGTAATATACAAATCTGCCCCGGAGAGCCGGTAGTTGCCCAGCTTTTTCGCAGCCTTTCTCAGGGCGAGCACCTCTGCATGCGCGGAGGGGTCGCTCAGCGATACAGGCTTGTTATGGGCCCTCGCCACGACCTTGCCGTCAAGCACTACTACCGCCCCCACCGGCACCTCCCCGATCGCCAGCGCCTTATGCGCTTCCTTCAGGGCAAGCCCCATGAACTTCTCGTCTTCCTGCATACCCCACCCTTTTACCATAGCGGACCTGATGCCGCCACGCAGAAGTGCCTGAAACCGTGGTGAATTGACATTTGAGGGCGCCTCAGCCTACGCTTTACATATAAAAGCAAAAAGGAGGAACAAAATGAGAAAGGTTTCGTTGATAATCCTGAGCATCATTTTCGCTTTCTCGATTGCAGGTTACGCGATGGCCCAGGCGCAAGGACAGGACCAGGGGACTCAGGGAGCCCAGGGCAATCAGGGCGATCAGGGCGGCCAGGCCGCGCCCTCGGGCGGGCAGCAGGATATGGAAAATATGGACCAGGCAGATCAGGGGGGCCAGGCCAATCAGGACCAGTACCGGAGCCATCATATGATGCCGCGATGGTGGGAACGGCCCAAGACCATTGAACAACTCAAATTAACTGACGAGCAGAGGACCAGGATCAAGGCGATATATGACAAGAACGCGGCGGACCTGGACAAGATGAAGGCCGACATGCGGACCCAGGGCAAGCAACTGCGGGACATGCTCGTACAGGACAAGCTGGACGAAAGCGCTGTCACAAAGCAGATCGACAGCCTGACAACAGCGCTCTCGAATCTGGTCAAGGCCGAGCTGCAGATGCACGTGACCATGATGAATGAGCTTACCGTAGACCAGCGCAAACAGCTGGTCCAGATGCATGAACAGTGGATGGAAAGGATGAAACAGAGGAGGGGAATGAGGAGCAGCGCGACGGGAACTCAGAATAAATAGAAGTTGAAAATAAAAAGCCCCGCTTGGGGCGGGGCTTTATGTTTATGCTCTAAACTCTGGTTGTTTAAAACGGTTTAGATTCGCAGCGCAGCAGGTTATGTTTTGAACAGTCTCTAGGGGTTCCAGACATACATGAACCTTACACTGGGCATCATCTGGAGGCCTTCGGCGTTGATGTTGATCAGGTTCACCACAGGGGAGATAGACTCGGGCAGGCCGGAGTATATGCTTCCCTTGTAGGTCCCCGGCCGTATGTAAGTGATGACCTTGGCCTGGTCGAGTTTCAGGGCGCTCTTCATGGAATTGATCGAGTCTGCCAGGTACCCGACTTTGTCGATCAGCTTGTTTTGAAAGGCCTGGTCGGCCGTATAAATCCTGCCGTCTGCCAGCTTTTTCACCTGGTCTCGGGTCAGGACATTTTTCCGCCCCTCGGAAACCACATCGACGAACCTGCCGTAGAGCTGCATGATCACGCTCTGCATTATTTCGGTTTCTTCCGGGGTTGAAGGCCTGTAAGGGGAAAGAATGTCCTTCTTGTCGCCGGACTTGAACGTCTCATTGTAAATGCCGAAACGGTTCAGGAACTGCTTGACATCGAATTTCATCGCGATGACCCCGATGCTGCCGGTTATGGCCGTGGGGAATGCGGTTATCTCATCCGTAGCCGAGGCCACATAGTAGCCGCCGGAGGTGCCCAGTCCCATGATGCATGATGCGACTCTGATCCCGGAGCGTTTCTTAAATTGCATAATCTCGTAATAGATCAGGTCGGAAGCCGTCACGGTACCCCCGGGGGAATCGATCTTGATTATGACCCCTTTGACGTCCTTGTCTCTCTCCGCCTTGAGCAGTTCCTCCTTGATGACGGACACCATGGAGTTCTCCTCCTCCAGGCCCAATTTCTTGGATTTCTCCTGCTCCGAAATGGTGCCTGAAACGTTGATAAGAAGGATCTTGGCCGTCCCCTCGCCTTCCAGAATTTTCTCCTGGAGCGGCTGAGTCGGGGTGACAAGCGGCACATTGAAATACGCGCACCCGTTGACGGAAACAAAGATTAAAATGAGAATTATAGGGAAAAACCTTCGCACTGATTACCTCCTGGACCTAAGTTCTGATTACCTTTCTTGACGCGCTGCGAAGCGCTGCCCGGAACCGAAGACCCGGGAGAAATACTATATCGAATAGAAAAAATCAAGTATAAGAGTTAAGGGAAACCCTTAGCAGCTAAGACTTTCCGAAGATCGTATCCGGAAACTCTTGTGCTTGGCGGGTTTCAGGGGGCCTGCAAACAAAAACCTACAAAGGTGTGCGTCAATCTTTTGTTTTTACCTTGACCAGAATGCTGCGGCAGCACTCGTCATTCTTGATCACGAATCGGTCGGCCATCTCCGTGAGCTTGTATTGGCCGTTTGCCTCTATGACCAGGTCGTCCTTGCTCATGCCTTCCTGCTTGGGGATGAAAAGCATCCTGCCGATCGGGATTCCCGCTTCTTTAAGTAGCGCCATATCTTCCTCTCTCCTTTCAGCTTAATTTGGATGAGCGATGCGGTTTGCAGTGCAACGCTGCAGATGAGCGTTTTTCAACAGCCTCTCATAACAAAATCAGGCCGGTCCAGGTGACATATTCCCGGACGGGAAATTCAAACGGCAGCCCTGCCTTCTCTGCGGTCGCCTGTACGTCGATTCCCATGGCCTCCATGGAGGGCCGGGCCTTGAAGGGGTGGCGGCAGGCCCGCCCCGAATCAACAGCAACGCAGCTTTCGCACAGCCGGCAGCATCCTCCGATCAAACCCAGGGCGAAGCGCGAGCCGGATTCGAAAGCGAATTTCTCGCCCATATTGATTATTTCATGCAGGCGCACGGCCGGCAGGAAAGGGTCGCCTTTGGTTTCAGCCAGCTTTGCCCTGACCTGCACAAGAACGGCATCCTCATACCGTGCCAGGGCCTCCCGGAACTGCGCAACTGCAGGCAGGTACGGCGGGCACAAGAGGTTGCGCCCGAAGCTGTCGCACAGGGGCGCCTGGCATTTGAGACGGACCCGCTCGTCGACAACTATATCGCAGGCCTTGATGAGTTTTGCCTCCGAGGCCCCCTTTTTCTTCAAAAAAAACGGGACCTTTCTCCAGGCCTCCTGCGGCGCTTTATTTTTCCGTCCTTTCGGGCCCATTCACTCCTGCATGTTTTTTGCGAGAAATTTCACAATCTGTTTGAAAACGCCTTCCAGGATATCGGCCGAAATGAAATAATCCGGATTGGCCCGATAAAACTCCTCGTTAATGGCCTTAGCCGCGGAGTCTATGTCCCCAATTGAGCGGTAGACGTTTTCCATTTGCGCCCGCAGGGTACGGGCCGCTTCGATGGTCATCTCCGTGAAACGGGCCGCCTCTTCGCCCGTGACGTATCCGTAATGGTCAGCGCACATGAAATCGACCGCGAGTGGCTTGTACCTCTCGAGGGTCTGCTGGTACTGGGTGAAATCGGTGTTGGCGGACGGGAAAACTATGTCCTTGAAAGGGATGCCCATTGCGTCGGACGGGAAAAGCGCCTTGAGTTCCGGCTCGTAAGCAGATATCGAACAACCGGTGTGCCCGGGCGTCTCCATTATTTTCAAGACCCTTCCGCCCAGGTCGATTGTGTCACCCTCGGCGAGAATTGTGCCGGTTACGTCGTCGCGCCAGTCGAGGTCGTATTTTTCGAGGCCGTCGGCGGCTCCCATTTTCCCGGCCACCGATTTGCTGAAAGTGTTTGCTATGTTGATCGCCTTTGGCATGGCCAGGATTTCCCAGGCGCGTTTGGAAGCCAGCGCTTCAATGCGTGGAAAAGTCCTCTTGAAGTAAGGCACGATGCCGATGTGGTCAAAATGGGAATGGAGGATGAGAACTTTGTTGATCTTGCCCGCATCAATGCCGAACTGGTTCATCTGCTTCAACACGCTCGGCAGAATATAACTCAGTCCGCCGTTGATAAGTATGGAGCTGTCTTTCCCCTCGAGGACATAGCTGCCCGACTCTTCCCTTCCCAGGTACCAGAGCCCGTCGGCCACCTTGCCGGCCTGGCGTGTTCTCATCATGAAACCTCCTTTTTTTAATTGACCCCCGGCGCACCCGCCGCATCACAATATATAGAAATCACTGAAAGTATCAACTTTTTATTTTGGTTCAAATTGGGATAGAAACATCCAAATGTATGTGGTAGCTTTCGTAAATCCGCGGGTGAAAAAGGCGCACCCGCCCCGTTGTTTTGTCGATCGATTTCACATCAAAAAGGAGGGGAGTGTATGAAATCTGTTCGAGACCTGGATGCCGTTTTCAAACCGCAGAGCGCGGCCCTGATCGGGGCCTCCACGACACCCGGAAAGCTTGGCTATGATATCTTGTACAACCTCATCAACGCCGGGTTCAAGGGGCCGGTCTATCCCATCAACCCCAAGGCGGACGAGATCCTCGGCCTAAGGGCG
>CAZKYN010000236.1:0-4771 GCA_964556675.1 uncultured Syntrophaceae bacterium | reverse complement strand
CGTCAAATCCCGCTTAATCCCCAGCGCTCGTACGGGCACGATCCTTTTCCGCGGGAATCGGAAATCGTCAGCTCTTCGAGGAAACGCGACGGACTCAGGTACCCTCCGCCCATACCCCGCGAATAGTCTACAAGCGGGTAGCAAAAGTAAAGCTCGTCCTTCGCGCGCGTGCAGGCCACGTAAAACAGGCGCCGCTCCTCTTCTTCTCCGTCCTCGTCCTTGAGGGCGCGTGCCAGCGGGATCATCCCTTCCGAGCACCAGATCAGGAAAACAGCCGGCCATTCCAGACCTTTCGCCTGGTGGATCGTGCTGAGCACTACCCTGTCCTCGCGCATGTATTTTTCCGACATATCCTCGCCGGTGTCGGTCATATTGGTAAGCAGCGCAAGATCGCTCAGGAACTCCTCGAGCGATCCGAACTTCGCCGAAAACCCCTTGAGCTGCTCGATGTCCTCTTCCCGGGATGAGGCCTCAGTGTACTTGGCCTGCAGGAACTCCCGGTAGTTGTCGAGCACGCGGTCGATCATTTTCGCTGCCGGGAGGTCCTGGGAACCGAAGACGATCTGCTGGAACGCATCGCTGAGCTTCTTGAGGCTCTCCGCCGCCCCCTTGCCGCCGCAAGCCGTGAAGCCTTCCGAAAAGACGGCCGCCAGCGGGTCTTCCCGGGAAGAGATATATTTCCAGATCCGGGAGGCGGTCTTCGGCCCGATCCTGCTGTAGAGCGCCAGCACCCTTCTCCAGGCCGATTCGTCGCGCGGGTTCACGAGGATCCTCAGATAAGCGATCAGGTCCTTGATATGGGCCTGCTCGAAAAATCGGATGCCCGAGCGGATTTCAAAGGGGATGCCGCGGCGCGTCAGCTCCATCTGCAGCTCCATCGAATGGTAATGGGCCCTGTACAGGACCGCGATTTCTGAGGCGGGAAGCCCTTCCCGGAGCAGGTCCAGGATGCGGCTCACCACGAACGAGGCCTGCTGGAGCACGTTGCCGGCCGGGACAAGCACCGGCCGAGGACCCGATTTGCGCACCGCCCGCAACACCTTGTGGAACTGCCTGCCGTTGTTGTCGATGCTCTTGTTGGCCAGGTGAAGTATCTCGGGGGTGCTCCGGTAATTCGTCTCGAGCTTGATCATCTGCGCATCGGGGTAGCGCTCCGGAAAATTCAGGATATTGTCGTAATTGGCGCCCCGGAACGAGTAGATGCTCTGGGAGTCGTCGCCGACCACCATGAGATTGCGGTGGCGCGAGGCCAGCAGGTCGATGATGTCCGCCTGCACCTTGCTTGTGTCCTGGTATTCGTCCACCAGGATGTGATGGAACCGCCCCGCGTATTCCTCCAGGACCTGGCGGGAACCGGAGAGAAGCTCTTTCCAGTTGACCAGCAGGTCGTCAAAATCCATGGCGTTGGATTCGAGCTTCTTGCGCTTGTACATGTCCAGGACTTTCGTTATCTCTTCGAGGCAGTAGTGGAAATAGGGGTATCTCTTCACGACCACGGTTTCGACATCCTGGCCGGTATTGAGCGAGTAGCCGGTAATGTCTGCGATGATATTGCCCCGCGGGAACTTCTCGGTTTTCTTGTCGATGCCCATTTCCGATATGCACGAATTTATGAGCTTCACCGAGTCGTCGGAATCGAGGATGGTGTACCCCGGCCTGTAGCCCAGGAGGTAACCGTGCCTGCGCAGGACGCGGTTGGCCAGGTGATGGAAAGTGCCGCCCCAGAGGCGCCCGATTTCCGTACCGGTCAGTACGCCCACTCGGAAGAGCATCTCGCCGGCAGCCTTGTTGGTAAACGTGGCGAGGAGGATGCTCTCGGGCCCGGCGCCGTCCGCAAGGAGCCTTGCGACCCTGTACGTCAGGGTGCGGGTCTTCCCGCTGCCCGCCCCGGCGATGACAAGGATGGGCCCGCTTCCGGCCATAACGGCCTTCAACTGGTCGGGGTTTAATTGATCCTTGAATTTCACTTCAATATAACTCGGTTTATGAATTATGTTGTCAGTCCGGACAACTATTCCGTTTTTATTCTGAGGACATTTTAAATTGTCATTCTGGAGGAGCGATAGCGGCTGAAGGATCTATTTATCCAGAAGAAAGATCCTTCGCTGCGCTCAGGATGACCGTTAACTTGTTTCATTCTGATAAGCGCGGCGACGAAGAATCTATTTAAAAGATAGATCCTCCGCGCGCTCAGAATTACATGGGCAACTACTTCTTTAATTCCCTGATAATCGCGTCAGCCGTTTCCTTGCTGTTGAGCGACAGGAAAGTTTTCAGGAGCCCTTCCTTTTTATAGAAATCCACCAGGGGCGCTGTCTTCTTGTTATATGTCTCCAGCCTGTTGAGGATCGCCTCCTCGGTTTCATCGGCCCGCTGGATCACATCGGAGCCGCACTTTTTGCATTTGCCGCCTTCCGCGGGAGGATTGCTCTTCACATTATAGATTTCCTGGCAGGCCGGGTTGGAGCAGGTCCGGCGTGTCGTCAAACGGTCCAGGATGACATCCCGGGGTACGTCGAGATTGATCACCATGTCCATGGCGATGCCGAGCTTCTTCAGAAGTTCCCGGAGATCTTCGGCCTGCTTGATCGTCCTCGGGAATCCGTCGAGCAGGAAACCTTTTCTGCAGTCCGGCTCCTGGAGCCTCTTCTCCATGATCCGCATGATCAGAGTATCGGGGACCAGGTCGCCCCTGTCCATGTAAGCCTTGGCCTCTTTGCCCAGGTCAGTGCCCGCATTGACGGCCGCTCGGAGGATGTCCCCCGTCGATATCTGCACCGAACCGTCATATTCCGAAAGGAGCTTGGCGACCGTGCCCTTTCCGGCCCCGGGCGCTCCCAAAAGGATAACTTTCATTTCTGCCTCCATATGAGTTATTGGCGGCCGCGCCTCTTTTTTGATTCAATGGGCAGGCGGCCGGAACGCGAATAATAGGGTAATCGGGGCCGAGCGTCAAGACGGAATTTTCTAATCTTGATTACAGCCAAGTATGCCATTTCCTTAGGATAATTCTAATCCGAAAACCTGATCGCGTAAGTCAATCTGGAAACCGGAATTTGGGTCTTTTTTGCCTAAAAATAAGCCGCAACCCGATGGTAAGTTTCCGGTCCCGATGCAAACGTAAGTACCTGAGGTAAGTACCTCTCATTTGCCTTAATAAAGGAAAGGGGGAGCATTATGGGTTGCGTCGAATACATCAATCCCGAACAGGACGAGCGCTGGGATCGCTTCGTCGAAGCCCACCATTTCGGCTGGGTATGCCACCTTGCGGGCTGGAAGAAAGTCCTTGAAGGCAGCTTCAGGCACATGAGCGGCTTTTATCCCGTTATTGTAGAGGGACAGCGAATCAAGGCCGCCCTGCCCGTCTTCGCGGTGAACAGCTGGCTCACAGGCAGGAGGCTGGTCAGCATCCCCTTCGCCTCCCTGTGCGACCCGCTGGTTTCCAGCAACGGCGAGTTGGAGGAACTGTTTATTTCCGTCCTCTCCCTTTTTCGAAAACTACGCGCTGGGAAGATCGAAATCCGGGCTTTCCAATCCGTTCCCCTTATCCAGGAAAAGCACGTCTCATGCAGCAGGCATTACAAAAACCACTACCTGCAATTGCGGGATCCGGAGGCGCTCCAGAAGAAATTCCACAGGACATGCGTCAGACAGAAGATATCCAGGGCCGTCAAGAGCAATTTCATTCTCCGCGACGCCCGGACCGAAGCCGATATAGAACAGTTCTACATACTTTATTGCATGACCCGGCAAAAGCTCGGGCTTCCGTCCCAGCCATGCTCGTTCTTCAAGAATATCTGGATGACATTTTCCCCTTCAGGCAAGGTTCAGGTGATTTTTGCGATGAAAGACGATAAATTCGCAGCGGCCCTGCTGCTCTTCCGATTCAAGGACAGAGTCTCGGCGGAATACCTGGGCTGGAACAGCGCTTATTCCGAGATGAGCCCCAACCACTTCCTGTTCTGGGAGGCTATCAAGGCTGCATACGCGGACGGCTTCAAGGTGTTCGACTTCGGACGGACGTCGCCCCTGAGCGAAAGCCTGATGGATTTCAAAAGCCGCTGGGGGACAGAGATCGTCGAACTGCCCCAGCTCTATTACCCGGCTGTTCAAGCGGACGCGTTGTCTCATGCAAATTCCAGAAAATATATGATCATCAATAAGCTTTGCCGCACTTCCCCGGATTTCATTTATCCCCTGCTGGGGAATTTCTGCTACCGGCATCTGGGCTGATGGAATGGACTTCCCGAACAATGCGCAAGCCGGAAATCCCGGTTGCCAGATCCATTGCCTGGGGCGGATATGTCTCCCCTTCAGGGTCCGGGACAGGGTCGGATACGTACTGAAGAGGTCAAAAAGGTTCATGAAGCGCCGGTGGAATTTTTTCCTCAATAACGTCCGCAACAGGGCGGTGCACACCTCGGGCGCCCGGGTTATCCCGATAAATGCGCCGGAGCCCCTGAAGCCCGGGGACACCGTCAGGATCAAGTCAAGGCAGGAGATAAGCAGGACCCTTGACGACTGGAACCGGAGCCGGGGCTGCGCTTTCATGGAAGAGATGTGGCCATTATGCGGGTCCGTCCAGAGGGTGCGCAAACGCGTGCACAAGTTCCTGGATGAGCGCGATTACAAAATTAAGAATTGCCGCGGGATTGTTATCCTGGAAGGGATCACCTGCAGCGGCACGGCGGATTTCGGCGACTGCGACAGGTCATGCTTTTTTTTCTGGAGAGAGGAATGGCTGGAGAAGCTCCGGCAGACCGAAACAGGC
>CAZKYN010000235.1:0-4828 GCA_964556675.1 uncultured Syntrophaceae bacterium | reverse complement strand
GTGGGCAAGATCAACGGCCAGCAGATCGCGAGCGGCGCGATCACCGCCGCGCTCTTCCTGAAAAGGTTTGTAGAGCCGTTCCCCTGGGTCCACCTTGATATAGCGGGCCCGGCCTGGTCAGCGGCCGAGAAGGGGTATCTGCCGAAGGGCGCTACGGGTTTTGGTGTCAGGCTCCTTTTGAGATTCCTGAGGAAGTGGGCTGGGAAGGCATGAGCGGTTCAACGAGAATCCTGGAAATCCAGGGGCTCAAAACTTATTTCGAGACGGCGCGCGGCACTATAAAGGCCGTGGACGGGGTGGACCTCTCACTCGAGAAAGGGGATACGCTCGGCGTGGTCGGGGAGTCCGGCTGCGGCAAGACGGTGCTGTCCCTTTCGATAATGAGGCTCGTCCCCAGACCGGCCGGCAGGATAGTTGCCGGGAAGATCTTGTTTAACGGCACGGACCTCGTGTCTTTAAATGAAAACTCAATGAGGGGAATCCGGGGCAAGGACATATCGATGATCTTCCAGGAGCCCATGACCTCCCTCAACCCGGTCCTGAAGATCGGAGACCAGGTTTCTGAAGTAATAAGGATACACCAGGGCCTTGCGGCAAAGGAGGCTCTGGAGCAGGCAGTGGAGATCCTGCGCCAGGTCGGGATACCCGCCCCGGAACAGCGGGCGAGGGAGTATCCCCATCAGATGAGCGGCGGCATGCGCCAGAGGGTCATAATCGCAATGGCAATCGCCTGCCGCCCGAAGCTGATCCTTGCGGACGAGCCGACGACGGCGTTGGATGTGACAATTCAGGCCCAGATCCTCGATATTCTCAATAAACTTAAAGAGGAACTTGAAACATCTGTTGTCCTGATCACGCATGACCTCGGGGTGATCGCCGAAGCCGCCCGGAACGTGGCCGTCATGTACGCCGGCAAGGTTGTCGAGTACAGCGGGGTGAAAGCGCTTTTTTCCGATCCTCTCCACCCCTACACGGAAGGACTCCTCCAGTCTGTCCCGAAGATAAACAGGCGGAATGTCTGCGAGGAAAACGGGTATCTGAAAACAATACCCGGCTCCGTGCCCAGCCTTTATTCCCTCCCGCCGGGGTGCAGCTTCCAGGACCGCTGTCCTGTAGTAATGGAAAAATGCCGCGTCGAGGGGCCTGACTTGAAAGAAATATCGCCGGGCCGCTTTGCCCGCTGCTGGAGGTGCATGTGAAGACCGGTGACTTGCAGGCCCAGGCGCCGGAAACGCAGGTCCGGCCCATACTGGAGACCCGAGGGCTGAAGAAATACTTTAAGCCGCGGGGCGGGATTTTTTCCTCTGCCGCGGGGACGGTAAAGGCGGTCGACGACGTCAGCCTGCAGCTCAGGGAAGGGGAAGTCCTCGGGCTTGTGGGCGAGAGCGGCTGCGGCAAGTCCACTTTCGGCAAGATGCTGGTGAGGCTGGAAGAGCCGACCGGCGGTGAGGTCCTGTTCCGCGGCATGCAGATCACGGGCCTGGAGGGCCGCGACCTGAAAAACTACCGACGGGAAGTGCAGCTGATCTTCCAGGACCCTTATTCATCCCTCAATCCGAGGAAAAGCGCGGGGAGCATAATAGGCGAGCCTTTGAAAATCCACGGAATGCTCACCCCGGGCGAGCGGGAGCAGGAAGTTGCAAGACTCATGGAAATAGTGGGCCTGACAAAGGAGCAGGCGAAGCGCTATCCCCACGAATTCAGCGGAGGACAGCGCCAGAGGATCGGCATAGCAAGGGCGCTGGCCCTCAAGCCCCGGCTTATCATCGCCGATGAGCCCGTCTCGGCCCTTGATGTTTCAATCCAGGCCCAGATACTTAACCTGATGAAAGATCTGCAGAAGGAATTCGGGCTCACTTACCTGTTCATCTCCCACGACCTCAGCGTCGTCGAGCACATGGGCGACAGGGTGGCTGTCATGTACCTGGGCAGGATAGTCGAACTGGCCGACAGCTGTGAACTTTATGAAAGGCCCATGCATCCGTACACGAGGGCTCTGCTTTCGGCCGTCCCAATCCCGGACCCGGGGGCGGACCGGCGCCGCCGGATCGTCCTGGGTGGAGATGTCCCCAGCCCGATCAACCCGCCGGCCGGCTGCTCATTCCACCCGCGCTGTCCGCTGCGGCAGGCTGTCTGTGAAACTGAAAGCCCCCTCCTGAAGGATTATGGAAACGGCCATCTGGTGAGTTGTCATTTTGCTGATTGCGGAGAGTCATATGGAAAACAGGGTTGAATTCAAATCGGGTGAGCTCACGCTGGAGGGACTGCTTTCCGCAGGAGGACGCAAGGGGGCCGTCCTGGCCCATCCCCACCCCCTTTTGGGCGGCAATATGAGAGATCATGTGCTGATGGCAATGTCGCAGGCCTTCAACGAGGAAGGCTACACGACCCTGAGGTTCAACTTCCGGGGGATCGGCAGGAGCGAAGGCTTCTTCGATAGCGGGGTGGGCGAGCAGGAAGACTTGAAATCTGCGGTGAATTATCTGAAAATCATGGGGTACGGCCCTGTAATGATTGCGGGATATTCCTTCGGGGCTTGGGTTGCCTCCGGGATATCCCTGGCGGAAGATATCTCCGATGTGGTCATGGTTGCCCCTCCCGTTGCCGAGATGGCTTTCGATTTCGAGTATGCAAAGACCGGCCTTGTCATTGCCGGGGATTCCGACCCGTTCTGTCCGCTTGATTCCCTGGCCGGGTACGCGGCAGCCGGAGGGTTCAAGGTTGCCGTAGTGCACGGGGCCGACCATTTTTATTTCGGCAGGGAAATGGAACTTATGGCGCGCCTGAAAGAATACCTGAAGACGCGAATAGAGGATTAGATGCCGGAACACAGGGAAACACCGGCCCTTAAAGCTCCAGATTACGATATAACCGCGGCTATTCTGCAAAGCTCTCCCATTGCCGCCTTCGCCATCAACACGGACCACAAGGTAATCTACTGGAACAAGGCGCTCGAAAGCCTTGCCGGGTATAAGGCGGCGGAGATGATCGGGACCGGCGATTACTGGAAGATCTTTTACCCGGAAAAACGGGAGCTGATGGCCGACCTGCTTATCGAAGGAAAGGCCGAAACGGCGGGCGGGAATTCATTACCGGCGCCCGGACCTGGCCGGCTTGCCCAGGCGACAGCGTCGGCCCACCTCAGGAAATTCAGGAAATCCGATCTGCTTGCGGAAGCCTACGAGGCCGTCGATTTCTATCCCCTCCTGGGCGAGAGCGGCAAATGGCTGCGTTCCACGGCCTCAGTGATCAGGGATCAGTCCGGGAAAATATACGGGGCGTTGGAGACCCTCGAAGACATCACCGAAAGGATGCTCGCCGAGGAGCTTTATATGACCCTGGCCAACAATTCTCCCGTCGGTTTCTTCGTCGCTCAGGACGGCAAGTTCATTTTCACCAATTCCCAATTCCAGAAGTCCACCGGCTACAGCGCGGACGAGCTTGCCGGCCGCAACGTGCTGAGCCTTGTCCACCACGGCGACAGGAGCATGGCGCGCCGCAACGCGGTCGAGATGCTGAAGGGGAACCGTAAGGCCCCCTACGATTTCCGGATCAAGACCAAGCAGGGCCAGACGAGATGGATAATGGAGACCGTCACGTCGATACCTTTCCGGGGCGGCAAGGCAGTCCTCGGCAGCTACATGGACATAACAGAGGAAAAGGAGTGGCGCACGAGTCTTGAGGAACTCCGGACCCTTGAGACCTCCATCCTGGACGCGATACCGCATGCCGTGCTCGGGCTGAAGGAAAGGCAGATCATCTTCGCCAACAATGCCGTGGAAACGGTGTTTGGATGGAAACCGCAGGAACTCATCGGCAAATCCACGCGGCTGCTGTACAGGTCCGAACAGGAATACGACCAGATCGCGGCTGATTTCTATCCCGTCCTGGAAGAGAGGTCCACCTTCCGGGAGGAATTCCCCTGCCGGCGCAAGGACGGAAGGGACATCCTGTGCATGGTGAGCACTTCCCGGATCGGCAAGGCGCTCAAAAACCGGAGGATCGTTGCCACCTACGAGGACATCACCGCCCGGAAGAAAGCCGAACTGGACCTCAAACAGAGCTTCGAGCGGCTCCAAAAAGGGCTCGAGGACACCATCCAGACCATCGCAATGATCGTGGAGACCCGGGACCCTTACACGGCCGGCCACCAGCGGCAGGTGGACAAGCTGGCCACCGCCATTGCCAGGGAGATGGGATTTTCCGAAGACAAGATCAGGGGCATTCATACCGCGGCGGTGATCCATGATATCGGCAAGATTTACGTTCCCGCGGAAATGCTCAGCAAGCCCGGGCACCTCACGAATATAGAGTACGATATTATGAAGACCCATCCGCAGGTGAGCTATGACATCCTTAAGCGCATCGAGTTCCCGTGGCCTGTCGCCGAGATAGTCTACCAGCACCATGAACGGATCGACGGCTCCGGGTACCCGAAAGGGCTCAAAAACGGGCAGATCCTCCCCGAGGCGAAGATCCTGGCCGTCGCCGACGTGGTCGAGTCAATGGCGTCGCACCGGCCTTATCGCCCGACCATCGGAATGGACAAGGCGCTCGCGGAAATCAACCGCAATAAAGGTATCCTTTACGACCCGGATGTTGTAGATGTATGCACAAAGCTGTTCACCGAGAAAGGGTTTAAGTTTGATTGAAGATGCGAAAGTTAAAAGTAAAAAGTTAAAACTGAAAAGGGGTTCTTTATGTGTGAGACTGCGTGTCGCAACTTAAATCTTAAGTTGTTTTTCATTCTGAGGCGAAGCCGAAGAATCTCTTTTTCTAAATGTAAGATAGATTCTTCGCTCCGCTCAGAATGACAAAAATTATTTGA
>CAZKYN010000234.1:0-4879 GCA_964556675.1 uncultured Syntrophaceae bacterium | reverse complement strand
AAAGGAGAGATGTGATGAGAAAGGTTTATGTAATTGGGACATACATGACAAACTTCGGAAAATGGCCGGACAGGTCGTTTAAAGACCTGGTCCGGGAAGCCTATATGGGAGCGCTGGAAGATATCGGGTGGGAGAACGGCAATGAGATTGAGTTCGGCTGGTTTTCAAACCTGATGATGCATGGCTGGGATCAAGGCAGCGTAAGGGGGCAGGCCTGTTTCGTCCCCCTGGTCCGCGATGGGCTGTTCCCGGAAAGGGCGCCCTTCATCAATGTGGAAGGGGCCTGCGCCAGCGGAAGTTTCGCGCTGTACGGCGCCTGGCAGAATATCCTGAGCGGACTGCATGAAGTAAGCCTGTGTGTCGGCGTGGAGAAGCTAATAAACCCCAATGCCGACAGGGGGAAATTCCTTGCCCTCTTCGGACAGAGCACGGACAATCTCGATCCGGAAGAACAATTCCAGCCGTTCCGGGATTTAGCCGGGAAGCTGGGAATGAAACTCGAGTTCGGACCGGAACGTTCGCCGGCCATGGACCTTTATGCAATCAAGGCGGCGTACCATATGCACCGATACGGGACGACGCAAAGGCAGATCGCCGCTGCCGCGTCCAAGGCCCATTATAACGGATCGCTTAATCCAAAGGCCCAGTATCGATTCCAGGCGACAGTGGATGAAGTCCTGCAGGACAAAGTTGTATGTTATCCGCTTACCCGCGCCATGTGCGCGCCGATGGGAGACGGGGCGGCCGCCGCCATCCTCTGCTCGGAGGATTATCTTAAGGGCCTGCCGTCCCGGGTCCAGCAGCGTGCGGTCAGGGTAAATGCCGTCGCCCTGAAGGGCGGGAAGAATATTCGCCCGGACGAACCGACCGTAACGCGGCCCGCCGCTGAAGCTGCTTTTAAGCTGGCCGGAATAAAGCCCGCAGACATTGACGTGGTTGAGTCCCACGACGCCTGCTCCTTCAGCGAAATCATCCAGCCGGAAATGCTGGGATTCTGTGATGAAGGCAAGGGCGGACAGCTTGTCGAATCGGGGGAAACAAGGCTGGAGGGGAAGATCCCCTGGAACCCTTCGGGAGGCATGGTGTCCAAAGGGCATCCGATCGGGGCGACAGGACTGTCGATGGTCTACGAGATCGCCACCCAGTTGCGCGGGGAGGCGGGAGATCGCCAGATAAAAGGGTCGCCTGAGTTCGGGCTGATCAATAACGGCGGAGGCGTCCTTTTCCTCGATGAGGCCGTTGGTGGAGTATCCATACTCCAGAAAGACAGATAATTTGAGAACAGCATAATAAATCGGAAGATATACAGCAAAGGCTGCAAATAATCCGGTAAAGCTTAATCAGGTAAGGATTTTGAAAAAGGCCAGGCGCCGGCGCATGGCGGCGCCCGGCGGAAACCCTCCAAGGGCAAAGATATTGGCAGGCTGCACTAGCCAATCTGTTATTGACAGGCTCGGAAGGTATATGGCATATTCCGGCGAGTTCTGAACGGAGGTTAATTATGGCGGACGCTATGAAGGCAGCCAGTGACAGCACATTCGAAATCGAAGTGCTCAAGGCGGATTTGCCGGTCCTTGTCGATTTCTGGGCCCCCTGGTGAGGGGCCTGCAAGGCAATCGGTCCGATTGTCGACGAACTTGCGGAAGAATATGCATCCAGGGCGAAATTCGTCATGATGAATCTTGACGACAGCGCCGGGACTGCGGCTAAGCTCGGCATAATGGGCATACCGACATTGAAATACTTTAAGGAAGGAAAGGTCATTGGGACGCTTTCCGGGGTTGTCTCCAGAGAGCGTATAGAAGACCTGCTGAAGAAGGGTTTTCAGGGTTGATGCGAAGAAGAACTGTATTCAGGATTATCGTCCTGCTGGCCTTGGTCTCCGTCCTTGGCGGCTGCGAGTGGTGGGGCAAGATGGGGAAGGCCCCCGACTACAGCCGCACAAAACCAGAGAATCTTTACGCGGAGGGCGTTGAATTTTACCAGAAAGGCAATTACGATAAGGCGGTCGAGGTCTTCCAGGCGCTCAAGGAGGAACACCCGTTGAGCCAGTACGCCCTGCTGGCGGAGATCGGGATTGCTGATTCCTATTTCAGCGACAAGAAATACACCGATGCCGAGGCGAACTACTCGGACTTCATAAACCTGCACCCCACAAACAGCAATATACCCTACGCCATGTACCAGATCGGAATGTGCCACTTTGAGCAGATGAGCTCCATAGACAGGGACCAGACGGAGACGGTCAGGGCAAAAAAGGAATTCGAGAAGCTCATCTCCCGCTATCCGGAAAGCAAATTCAGCGTCATGGCGGAAAAAGTCCTGAGGGAATGCAAGCGGCGGATTGCCGAGCACGAGTTCTATGTCGGGGAATTCTATTTCAAAAACGACAGGTATAAAGCGGCTCTGAAAAGGTTCGAGCTGATTGCCCGGGAGTATGCCAATTTAGGCCTGGATTACAAGACGGCTTATTTCATCAATGAATCCAAAAAGCGCCTGGCCGAAGAGGAAAAAAGGGAAAAGCTCGCCGACAAGAAAAAAGCCAAGGCGGGCAGCGAGTACCACGGGATGGAAGTCAGGAATTAGCTGAAAGCATCCCGGTGAGCGCCTGGTAAAGCGACTGGCTCTGGGTGCCGCAAGTGTCAATGATGATGTGCGTTCCCGCAGGCAGCCCCGAAACCCTCTCGTAGTCCTTTTTCTGCTTTTCGAAAAGCTCCCACCTGCCGTCCGAGGCGTCGCGCGCATTGCTCATTCTCCTGTCGAGACGTTCGTGAACGGCGGAGCTTGTGCATTCGCATTGAAGGGCGAAGAAAGAGCTGCCGGACTCTTTCGCTATCTCGGCGGCCCTGATCCTCGCATCATTCCTCTTGAAGGAGGCGTCGATGATCACGGAGCGGCCCCCGGCGAGGGTGGATTTTGCTTTTTCAAAGGCCTTGTCGTAAGTGCGTTCGGACATTTCTTCCGAATATATTCCCCGGCCGAATTCCTCAATATGCCGCTCTTCCGGCCTGATATTCAGGAGTTCTTTGCGCAGGACGTCCGTCCTGATCACCGGGGCGTCAAGCAGCGCGCCCAGGTTCCGGGCCAGGACGCTCTTGCCCGAACCCATGAGGCCGGTGGTGATGATCAAGATCGGCTTCTCCGGGATAGCCGCATATTTTGCCGCCAGCTCGAAATAACGACGAGCCGTGGTCCGCGCCGTTTTCTTTTCGGCGGCGCCGATATCCGGGTCGTTTGTCCGAAATCCGATTACCTTTCCCCTCACGTATGCGTAATAGCACTGGTAAAAAGGCAGGAGCTTTCTTAAGATGCGGTCTCCGGAATACCTGACATACTCGTCCACAAATTCCCGGGCGAAATCCGGGTATCCTCGGTAATCCAGGTCCATTGCCAGAAAGGCGACGTCCGCCGCGGCATCCGAATAGCGGAACCGGTCGTTGAACTCGATGCAGTCGAAAATAATAATGCTGTCGGCAAGGCAGACATGCTCGGCGTGCAGGTCCCCGTGGCAATCCCTGATGTGATGCCCCGCGACCCTTCCGTCCAGCAAATTTTTTTTCGCCTGCAGGAATTTGTAAATATAAGCCCTGATGAAATCATATTGCTCCCGGGAAATAGTGCGGCCTATATAGCTTTCGGTCTGTTCGAAATTCTCGTCGTGGTTTCTCTTTATGGTTTCCAGGCTGCCGAAACGGTCTATTTCTCCGCCGGTAGCGGCATGCGCATGGAAATCACCGACCTTGCGGGCAATAGCGTCCATCTGCCGCGGTGCGATCTTCTTTTCGGCAAGCAGGTTGACCAGCATTTTGTCTTCCGGAAGCTTGATCATCTTGACCGCGTATTCGACTGTCTTCCGGCCCGCGCCGAGGACAAGCGCCCCGTTTTCGCCCTCGCTGATTGTCTCAACGCCCAGGTAGGCTTCCGCGGCGAGCCGCCGGTTGAGGGCGACTTCCTTGAGGCAGTTCTGCTTTCGCTTCTCCAGCGTGGTAAAATCAAGGAAGCCGAAATCGACGGCTTTCTTGACCTTGTAAACGAGGTCGCCGGCGATGAACACG
Source organism: uncultured Syntrophaceae bacterium (assembly GCA_964556675.1). Lineage (GTDB taxonomy): Bacteria > Desulfobacterota > Syntrophia > Syntrophales > UBA4778 > JBDKTK01. The sequence continues at coordinate 824 of CAZKYN010000234.1, read as the reverse complement.
TAAGATATATGAGTCTGGATAAGCTCTACGGACGAGGGGCGGTGCGGATAGAATCCGGGTCTGGACATTGCCGTTACAAGTCGCGGGTCGGTCATGAAAATCTCCAATGATGCGGTATTGAAATAAATGTCATTCTGAGAGGCTAAAAGAAAGATCCTTCGCTTCGCCCAGGATGACAATGTTACGGGCGGCGTTGCGCGCTCCTCTTCCCGCTCAGCTGGCCGCACGCTGCCAGGATGTCGCTGCCCTTGCTCTTCCTGAGGATGGCGGTATATCCGTTCTTTATAAGCACGTTTCGGAATTCCTCGACTGTTTCCGGAGACGGTGTTTTGAACGGCGCTCCGGGGTATTCGTTGAACGCGATCAGGTTGATCTTGCAGCGCACCCCCCGCAGCAATCTCGCAAGCCTCTCGGCGCTTTGCCGGGAATCGTTCACGCCGGCCATGAGGATATATTCGAAAGTGATCCGGCGGCGCTTCGGCATCGAGTAGTCGCGGCACGCCCTGATGAGTTCAGGGAGCGGATGCTTCCTGTTCACCGGCATGATCTCGCTGCGCGTTAAATCGTCGGGGGCGTTCAGTGAAATTGCGAGGTTTACCGGAATGTCGAGCCCTAGCCTGATAATCCTGTCCGGCAGCCCGCAGGTGGATAGCGTGATCTTCCGCGGCGAGATCGCCGGCCCGAATTCCGCAGTTATGATGCGGACGGCCTTGAGGACGTTATCGTAGTTGTCAAGCGGCTCTCCCATTCCCATCAGGACAATGTTGTCTATTTCCCTGCCTTCCGGGACGCGGAACTTCGCCTCGACGATCTGGCCGGTAATT
>CAZKYN010000233.1:0-4907 GCA_964556675.1 uncultured Syntrophaceae bacterium | reverse complement strand
TTCTGTCCTGACCGGCCGGTCGGGGCAGATTTTATTAACAGTGGTATTTTTTATTTAGGAAAGGAGGCATTTATGAATGTCCTTGTTATCGTTATCGGATCGAGTATTGTTTTGCTGATCGGATACTTGGTCTATGGAAAATTCCTGTCCGAAAGGGTCTTCAAGCTGGATGATTCCAAGCCGACCCCCGCGGTCGAGATGGACGATGGGGTCGACTACGTCCCCGCTGATGCCAAATATCTTGCCGGGCAGCATTTCTCGGCCATAGCGGCAGCCGGACCGATAGTCGGACCTATTGTCGCCGGCATTCTGTTCGGATGGGTGCCTGCCCTTATCTGGGCGTTGCTGGGTTCGATATTCATCGGCGGAGTCCATGACATGGGGTCCCTTGTAGCATCGATTCGGCACAAGGCGAGGTCCATCACCGAGGTGGTGCGTGAGAACGTGTCCCAGCGCGCCTTTATCCTCTTCATGCTCTTTATCTGGATCACCCTCGTCTACATTATCGTTGCTTTTACTGATATCACCGCCCGTTCGTTCGTCGGCGCGATAACCCTGGAGGATGGTTCCAAGCTGCCCGGAGGAGCAATTGCCACCTCGTCCATACTTTACATAATCCTGCCCATAATTATGGGCCTCTTGCTGAAATTCACGAGGTTGAACCTCTGGGTTGCAACTGCAATTTTCCTACCGCTGGTCGGCGTGGCTATCTGGGTCGGGCCGTACATTCCCTTCAGCATCGATAACATGTTCGGATTGACGGTGGATAATGCAGCGAAGGTCTGGTCCGTCCTGATCCTCCTTTACTGTCTTGTGTGCGCGGTCCTGCCCATGTGGATGCTCCTCCAGCCCCGCGGCCACCTCGGCGGCTATTTCCTCTATGCATCCCTCGCCGCCGCGGCAATCGGGATTATTTTCGGCGGATACACGGTAAAATACCCCGCCTTTGTGAAGAACTTTGACGATTTGGGCGTTTTCTTTTTCCCCATGCTGCCCATCCTGTTCGTGACCGTGGCGTGCGGCGCCTGCTCCGGCTTCCACTCCCTGGTCAGTTCGGGTACCACGTGCAAACAGCTTAAAAAGGAAACCGACGCCAAGCCGATCGGTTACGGTATGATGCTGCTGGAAGGGCTTGTGGCTGTCATCTCGCTGGCCTGCGTCATGATCCTCCTGCCGACCGATCCGATGGCGAAAAAGGCCCCGAACTTCATTTACGCCTCAGCCATCGGCAACTTCCTCGGGCTTATAGGCATTACTCCCGCCCTGGGCATCTCCTTCGGTCTCATGGCGTTCACGACCTTCGTGTACGACACTCTCGACATCTGCACCCGTCTCGGGCGTTACATCATCGAGGAGCTTACCGGCCTTAAAAACATCGTCGGCAAATCTTTGGGCTCCATTCTGACAACGGTCGTCCCTCTGATCTTCGTCATGACCACAGTGCTCGACGCCAAGGGCAATCCTATTCCGGCGTGGAAGGTCTTCTGGACCACCTTCGGCGCTTCGAACCAGCTGCTCGCGGCACTGGCCCTGATAGGCGTGACGGTCTGGCTTGTCCATTCCCGGAAGAACAGCAAGGTATGGCTCGTTTCCTTCTTCCCGGCCGTCTGGATGTTCGGTATGTCAAACTGGGCCCTGATCGTCTCCATTCGCGACGCCTGGATACTAAACAAGCCGGGAATCCATGTGGCAGTTCCATGGGCTTCCCTTATCCTGATCGCCCTCTCCGTCCTCCTGGCTATCGAGACATTTTTGGCCATTGCAGGAAGGGCAAAGGAAAAAATTGAAGTGGAGCCGGAACCGGCTTAGGGTATGTTACATTGATCTTAGTCCGATAATGGCGATCTCCATCGGGGATAGCCATTATCGGATGCAATATCGAACCGGCTACCGGATTAGATTTCGCTCCCGGCCGTAGATTAAGGAAAGAGTTGCAGTAAAAGTTGATCTCTTTTTAAAAAGCTCAGATGCGCCAGGCATCATAAGTTCAGGACTTGACTGCCAAAACAATAAGCTGTCTGGCGCTGTCATCATAAGGGCCCATCTCATAACTCCCGTAAAGCCTGATGTGGGAAAAACCTGCCTCAGCCAGCATTTCCTTTATCCGGCTTCCTGAATAGAGCCACAATTTAAAGGAATAGCTCCTTAATTGTCCGTTCAGATAAAATTTCCATGTCAGGCCCAGCTTTTCCCAACCCGGGTAAATCGTCCTGAATTCCGTAATCTGCCCCAGATTCCTTACCCGCTTCCGAACCGTATTTTTGAACCTCCCGGCCAGGACTTCCCTTCCCGGCAAATCCATGAAGATCATTCCGCCCTTTTTCAGGTTTTCATAAGTGCGGTCCAGAACCTGCCGGTTTTCCGCATGCTCCTCGAAATAGCCGAAAGAGCTGTAAAGGCTCAGGGCGAGATCATATGAATCAGGACGGGAAAAGATCCGCATATCCTGCTGAATAAATTCAACGCTGACGCCTCCGCACAAAGCGTATCGCCGGGCTTTGTCCAGAAGATAATGAGACCGGTCGACGCCGGTCACGCGCAGGCCGTTTTTGGCCAGCGCGACTGAATGCCGGCCCGGACCGCACGCCAGGTCCAGCACGCGGCCGTCCTTCAGGCCGGTCCTTTTCAGAACTGCGGCAATCTCTTTTCTGGCGCTCTTGAAGGCCCTCGGGGGGAAAAGAAACGGGTCGAGAATCTCCCATATCTCCTCCTGGAAATCAGGCTGGCGCGGTAGCACGTATTCAGCAGATCTTGCGCCTGGAATCATAAATGCAACTCCTCATTTTTTTTATAAGGGTAGGGTATATTCCAAGCACGTTCAATATTTTTCGAGAATACGCCTGCTCTGAACGGCAATAAACATCCTGAGTACAGTTTGGGTTGAGAGGCGTTTCCGGCCGGCGATCATGCCCGCAATGGCTGATCAAGCACGATGGGGATTTATAAATGATCCGCATTAGAAATATGCAAAACAACGGATCCGAATTCAGCTCTTGTTTTTCTTTGCGGCCTTCTCGTATTTCTTCAACAGGTCCCGGATGGCCTCTGTTAAAACATCATTCATTCGGACTTCCTTATGGGCGGCCAGAATTCTCAGTGATCTGACCAAGTCGGCAGGGATCGTGGTGTTCATATATGCCTTTTCCACACCGGACCTCTTATCATTTTTCACATTCTGCAGTGTCACCGATCCCCCCCTTTGGAGCGCTTAATATGTAATCTTGATTCCGCTCTCGAAATTTCCGTCCATGTCATAGTCCCAGTACCACTGAATTTCCTTTGGATTTTCCTGATAGACAGCATATCCGTATACTGTGTTGTCCATAAAAATGTAAATGGTCATCAGCTTGTTCGCGCATTTATAAGTCCTTAATTCAGTCTCTTCTCCCGGGATAGACCTGATTTTATTAATGTGTCCTCTCGAGCCCAGGTCCTTACAGCCGCTCAAATCCGGACCGGGCCTGCAGATCTCGTATGTGCCCGTCCTTGAGTTGAAGAACTTTCCTTTCTCACACTCCAGGGCAGAAACCGGACCAGTGGTGACAACTGTCAAAACAATGCCCGCTAATAGAACGGCTTTTCGCAACATCATATCTCACGCAACATTCAAAAATAAAAAGAATTCAGGGATGGATTCAGATGTTTAAGTAAAGGAGATGCTTTTGAAATTTCATCCATCCCTGAAACTGTGTTATCGCGCTCAAAAAACAAAAAAGCCGCCAGGCTAAACAAAATATATATTGTTCAGCAGGCGGCCCGACCTTACTCATTCCTCCAGAATTTATCTGGACCCTGATGATACTTTTCTTACAGAAAGAACATATCTGAAATGAACTGGAATATACATATCAGATTGGATCTTTGTACGTCAAATTTTATTTAAACAGAACATTCGCCTTTTTCAGACTTAATTTTACAGAGTCATAAAAGGTTCCGGGCGGCGAAGCTGAAGTAATCCTCCATATCCCTGCCGACGATCACATGGTCCAGGACCCTGATCCCGACAAGCCGGCAGGCGTCATTGATCTGCGAAGTGATCCTGACATCTTCGGGCGACGGCTCAGTTTCGCCCGAGGGATGGTTGTGGACCAGGATCACGGAAGACGCGCTGTGGACAGACGCTTCCTTGATAATCTCCCGGGGGTCCACGATGCTGGCGCTTACGCTTCCCCTGCTGATCTCCAGGCTCTTTAACGGCTTGTTCTTGATATCGAGCAGGATTATCTTGAAAAACTCCTGCTTGGCATCCCTCAGGTAGGGCCCGTACGATTCTCCCACGAACCGCAGCACGTCCTCCACTTTCCTGATCTGCTTGAAACCCTTGCGGGCTTTCTGTATGAGCATCCTCTTGCCGATCTCCAAAGCGGCCTTGATCTGGGCCGCTTTTGCCGGCCCGATGCCGTCGATTTCACAGATTTCGGATATCCTCGCCGCATCGATTTCCCGAAGGTCGCCGAACCTGTTGAGGAGGCGCAGCGCAAGCTCCTCGGCGCTTGCCCCCTCCTTTCCGGTCCTCAGGATAATTGCCAGCAGTTTGGCAAGGCTCAGGTTCTCCGCGCCTTTTTCCATGAGCATCTCTCGCGGCCGCTCCTCCTCCACCCACGACCTGATCGGCTTCGTCTGCCGTATCCGCGCCCGGCGCTCGGAAATCAGCCTTCTTGTATTGCGGCACTCATCATCCGATGTGAGGGAAAGCCGTTCGATAAAGCGGGAAGGGTCTTCAATATTTTTACAAGGACGGAAAAAAACCTTTCCGTTGCGGCTCATGTATGGATAAGCGGCGCTTTTGGCCAGGATGTCGAGCAGATGAAGATTTTCGTCAGTCATACTTTGGCGCCCTGCCGCCCATGGTTGCCGTTTTTCAGGATTTCGTGGATGGTTTCAAAACTCGTATAAAGAGTGCAGTC
>CAZKYN010000232.1:0-4936 GCA_964556675.1 uncultured Syntrophaceae bacterium | reverse complement strand
TCTGCGCGGTCGCTATGCACCAGGTCTTGCGTCCCGACCCCTCGCCTGGCCAACGCCACGTCCCGGAAGAAAGTCAAAAGCACTTCCAGGAAGATCCGTGCCGACTCCCGGTCCGCACAGTACGCCTTGATGGCGGGCTCTCCGTCACGACTGAAGACGAAACTATCGATCATCCCGTTCTTCTTCTGCAGGAAACCGGGGCCCATCTCCCGGGCATGCCCGGGGCTGCCTTCTCCTAAACGGGCCAGAATTTCAGCCTCGTCGGACCCTACATGATACTCATTTTTTATCCACTCTGCAAGCACGGCTTTGCCGGGTGGAAAAAAATAGACCGGCTGGCAGCGCGAGACGATGGTAGGCTTCAATAACCCGGATTGGCTGGTCGTCAATAAGATGAGCGTGCGGGGGGCCGGTTCCTCCAGGGTCTTCAGAAAAACGCTCTGCGAGAAGTTGTTCATCTCCTCGGCATTCAAGATTATCCCCACCCTCATGCGCCCCTCCCATACCCGGAGGGTGAATCTTTCCATGAGGTCCCGGACCTGCTCAATACCCAGCTCCTGCTTGTCCTCCTGCCGTCTGACCACAAAGACATCCGGATGGTTCCCGGCCTCGATCTTGCGACACGAGGAACAAACGCAACCGGTCCTGAAGCCTCCGGGCTCCACGCAGTTGACCAGTTTGGCTATCTCCCGTGCCGTCTCTCCTTTGCCGATGCCTTTGGTGCCTGTAAAAAGATAGGCATGGGCGAGGCGGCCGTTGGCGTTCAGCCGAAAGAAGCGATCAAGAATATTCTGGTGGATCAGGGCGACGTGTTCAGAATGCACGGCAGTATTCCAGGTTTTCCGATCAGGGCTTAAAGAGTTGCTCCACCTTTTGTTTTACGATACCGAATATATCTTCCTTTGACTGCCGGCCGTCAACCACCACCACCCGTGCCGGCTCCTGCCGCGCTATCTCAAGATATCCCTGGCGCACACGTTTATGGTAATCCAGGGAGCGCAGCTCGATGCGGTCCAGTTCGCCCCCGCGCCTGCGCAGTCCTTCTTCGACCGGCAGGTCCAGCAAAAAAGTCAGGTCCGGGGAGACGCCGCCAGTCGCGAAGGCACCGATAACTTTTATCGTATCTATGTCGACCCCGCAGCCGTAGCCCTGATAAGCCAATGTGGAATCCAGGAAACGGTCGCAGACCAGGACCGTGCCCAACTTGAGCATCGGGGCCACCACTTCTTCGACCAACTGGGCGTGGGCGGCCATGTAAAGGAGCGTCTCGCATTCCCTGTTCATCTCGCCATTGGCCTTGTCAAGCAGTATGCTGCGCACCTTCTCGCTGATCACCACACCACCCGGCTCGCGCAAAAGCTGCGCCGGCATGCCGCGGGACTTGAGGAAATCGACCAGGAGCTGAGCCTGCGTGCTCTTGCCGCAACCCTCGGAGCCTTCAAAAGTGATGAATTTCCCTTTGTGATCCCGCATCGCCAATCCCTCTCCTCCTGTCCCGCTATCCGGTCGGAGCTCGCGGTAAGAATGAAGGCCCGAGTTCCGAGGACTTGACTGACAGGGATGATCAAACCTTTTCCATCCAGTTACCTACCACCCTGCCCTCTTTATCGCGGAACGATCCCGACAAGATGAATATCAGGTCGATCACGACCCATACCCCACCGAGAGGCCAGATCCTGCAGACAATCCCTCCACCGGAGGTCAAAAGCATCAGGACCCCGGTCCCTATCTTGCCGACATAAAAACGGTGGGCGCCCATCCACCCCAGGAAGACGCAAAAAAGGAGGCACGCCAGCTTGGATTTTGGTGATACTGCGGTACCCTTGGCAACCTCTTCCATATAACTCTCCTTTAAGGGCACAGAAAGCCGCCCTGCTCAATGGCCGCGGCGCCAGATCTGGCCCTGCTTGCCGTCCTCGACGATAATGCCGCGCTCTTTCAAGATGGCGCGGATCTCATCCGAACGCTTCCAGTCCTTTTCCTGGCGGGCACGGGCGCGTTCCCCCAGCAAGGCTTCTTCCTCAGGCCCCAGCCCGGGCTCCGGGCTGAGGGCGAAGTTGAAGCCGAAGACTTCTTCCAATAACTCCCGCAGGAATTTCTCCGTCAGACGCACGCTGCCTTCGAAATACTCGTCCTGTTTTCCGGCATCAATGAAACGGTTGGCCGCGGTCAAAAGGTCGAACAGGTGCCCCAACGCCAGCGCCGTGTTGAAATCGCCGTCCAAAGCGCCCATTATCTTTTCCTTTCCGTCGACCAGGAACTCCACGTCCGCCGCCCGGACCTCCATCCGGTCCGGCGCCGTCTGCCGTGCGCGGCTCAAAAAGCCCTTGAACCGCGCCACCCCTTTCTCCATGTCCGCCAGCTTGTCGGCCGTATAGTCTATGGAACTGGCGTAATGCGTCGAAAGGAAAAAAAGCTTGAGGGCGTTAGCCGAATGGACCCTGAGCGCTTCCTGCACAGTAATGAAGTTCCCCAGCGATTTGGCCATCTTCTGCCCGTCGATGGTCAAAAGCCCGTGGTGGACCCACAGCCGGGCGAAGGTCTTCCCCGTCAGAGCTTCCGCCTGGGCGATCTCGTTCTCGTGGTGCGGGAAGATGAGGTCGCGCCCTCCGGCGTGGATGTCCAGCGTCTCCGTGCCCAGGTGATGCAGGCTCATGCAGGAACATTCGATATGCCAGCCCGGACGCCCGTCGCTCCAGGGGCTGGGCCAGAAAGGCTCCCCAAGCTTGGCCTTCTTCCAGAGCGCGAAATCCAGGGGGTCCTCCTTTTTCTCGTCCTTGTCGATGCGCACCCCCTCGAGCATCTTGTCGATGCCCTGCCCGGAAAGTTTGCCGTAATCGGAAAAAGAACGCACGCGGAAATAAACATCGCCGTCCACTGCATAGGCGTGCCCGCTACGGATGAGCCCTGCGATATGTTCGATCATGAGCGGGATGTTCTCCGTCGCACGCGGCTCGGCATCGGCAGGCCTTATGCCCAAGTCGGACATGTCCTTTCTATACAATTCCAGATTTTCGCGCACCACCTCGTCAAAGGTCTTGCCTGTCTGCTGGGCTTTGGCGATTATCTTGTCGTCCACGTCCGTGATATTACGGACGAATCGGACCTCGTAGCCGCGGTAGCGCATATATCTGACCAGCGAGTCAAAAGTGTAGAGCGAACGCGCGTGGCCGATATGGCACTTGTCATAGACCGTGACCCCGCAGGAATACATATTGATCCGCGCCGGCGCGGGCGGAAGCGGTTGCCTTTTTCTGGTCAGGGAATCATAAAGCTCCATATCCGGATGGCTCCTTCACTTATTTACCCGGCTGTCGATATTATCCAGGCGCTTTTTGATCTCGTCGATATCTTCCATGATCGGGTCCAGGATCTTGGAATGGTCGAGCTTCCTCTCGATCTTCTCGCCGTCCTGCTTGGTAATATGCCCCGGCACTCCGACCACTGTCGTGTTGGCAGGCACGCTCTGCAGCACCACCGCATTGGCCCCGATATAAGAGTTCCCGCCGATAACTATGTTGCCCAGCACTTTCGCCCCGGCCCCTATCACCACATTGTCCCCGATTGTCGGATGGCGCTTGCCGGTCTCCTTGCCAGTGCCGCCCAGGGTCACTCCCTGGTAGATCGGCACGCTGTTGCCCCCCACGGAGGTCTCTCCGATCACCACTCCCATGCCGTGGTCAATGAGCAGGCCGCTGCCGATGACCGCCCCGGGGTGTATCTCGACTCCGGTCAGCATCCGGGAGAACTGCGAGATCAGCCTCGGAAGAAGCGGGATCTTGGCCTGCCAAAGCCGGTGGGCCAGGCGGTGAAAGACCACCGCATGCAGGCCGGGATACAAAAGCACTACCTCCAGCGCCGAACGGGCCGCGGGATCGCGCTCCCGTATCGCTGCGATCTCCTTACGGAAACAGACCAATATAATGATCCAGAAAGCCAGGATGCAATACAGGATGAACAACATAATCCCTCCTCGAGCCACTGCCAACGCCCAATCCATGGACGGCACTAATATTCCGACGAACGCAGCAAGACCGTCGCATAAGCCGCCATGCCTTCACGGCGGCCTACGAACCCCAGGCCTTCATTGGTGGTGGCCTTGATGTTGACCCGTTCCGGGTCGATGTTAAGCGCTTTCGCTATATTCCTTTTCATAGCCTGCTTGTAACGACTTATTTTTGGCGCCTCGGCCAGTAGCACACAATCCACATTTGCCACCTTCAGGCCGTCCGCTTCCGCCTCGGCCCTGGCCTTCTTCAGGAGCAACAGGCTGGAGATATTCTTGTATCGCGGGTCCGTGTCCGGGAAATGTTCGCCGATATCGCCATTACCGGCAGCACCCAGGACCGCGTCCGCTATCGCGTGCAGCAGCACATCGGCATCGGAATGGCCCTGAAGACCGAGGGAATGCGGTATCTTGACCCCGCCCAGCACCAGCTTCCTTCCGGGGACCAGAGGATGCACGTCATACCCTATTCCAATGCTGTAGTCGATCGGTTTATACCATGTCGGCTGTCCCATAGCTATTCCTTGCCGTTTCCAGGAAATTATTTTATCCCCAAGGCCGGTCATGCCAAGGTTATCGGGATATCAAGAAGCTGTATCTGTTCTCAACAATGCCTCCGCCACCACCAGATCCTCGGGGGTGGTCACTTTGACGTTCCGGTAATCGCCCGGGAAGACCTTGACCGCGACGCCCAATCTTTCCACCAAAGCCGCATCGTCGGTGGCCAGGACGTCAGCCGAATAAGCCCGCTCCAGAAGCTCCCGTTCAAAGATCTGCGGGGTCTGGACCTCCCACAACAAGGTCCGGTCCAGCGTCTGGCGGATGACATTGGTAACGGGGTCGACCACCTTCACGGTCGGCTTGACCGGGACCGCCGCCACCACCGCTTTCTCTTTCGCCACCAGTCGCAGCCCGCGGCCGATGATCTCC
>CAZKYN010000231.1:0-4942 GCA_964556675.1 uncultured Syntrophaceae bacterium | reverse complement strand
TCTTTTCCATAAAGCCTCCTTGTTTTCAGGCCACGCCCGAAATAGGGCTGCCGCACGCCGGGCATTTCCCTTCCGCCGTGTCGTTCATGTTTACATTAAAACCGCCGCGCTCGATGAGGAGCTTGTCGCAGTTATAGCAATACGTGTGGTTCCCCTTGCCGATGACGTTCCCCTGGTAGACAAATCTCAGCCCCGCTTCCCTGCCGATCCGAAAGGCGCGGTTGAGGGTTTCCATCGGGGTGGCGGCCGCGCCCTCCATCTTGTACTTCGGGTGGAAGCGGCTGATGTGCCAGGGTATGTTCACATCGAGACCGGCCAGGAATCCCGCAATCCCTTTCAGTTCCTCGTCGGAATCGTTGAGTCCGGGGACTATCAGGGTCGTGACCTCGACCCAGACCTGGTGCTCCCGCATTTTCGCGATGCTCCTGAGGACGGGGTCGAGCCTTCCCTTGCAGACCTTGCGGTAATAATCGTCTCTGAAGGATTTGAGATCGACATTTGCGGCGTCCAGAAAGGAGCGGGCCTCGTTCAGCGCTTCGCCTGTCATGAAACCGTTGGTTACAAATATGTTCCGCAGGGCCGCCTCCCTTGCCAGGACCCCTGTGTCGCGGGCGAACTCGAAGAAAATGGTCGGTTCGGTATACGTATACGAAATGCTGCGGCACCCGCTGCGCAGGGCAGCCTCGACTATCTGCTTCGGTTCGGCCCTCACGGACTGCAACCCCAGCTTTTTCACTTCTTTCATCTGCGATATCTCCCAGTTCTGGCAGAACTCGCACTGGAAGTTGCAGCCGGCAGCAGCTATTGAATATGAAAGGGAACCGGGCTGGAAATGATAAAGGGGTTTCTTTTCAACCGGGTCGATATGGCGCGCGATCAGCAGGCCGTACGAATGGGTGTAGAGGGCGCCGTCCACGTTCTCCCTGACATTGCAGATACCGAATTTACCCGGCGCAATGTTGCAGCGGTGGGAACAAAGGCAGCAGGCGACCTTGCCTTCCTCTTTCCTGGTATAAAGACCCGCCTCGTGCAGCATATTGCCTCCGCCGTAATCCCGATTGAAATGTTAACAGGAAGAAAAATTTAAAGCAAAACGGATTAGATTGTCACGGTCTTGCCGGTCGACCGGAACCGGTGCGAACTCAGGGACTGGATTGCGGCCACGTACTCCGCGATATTCTGGCAATGATCGGATATCCGCTCCAGGTTAACCAGCATTTCTATATAAATCGGGCCGGCTTCCGCATGGCACAGCCTTTTGTGGAACCTCTCCAGGTGTTTTTCCCGGGCGTCCCACACGGCAATGTCGATTTTCTGTTCCCGATCGTTGATGGCCAGAATCTCACCCTTTCCTCCCTTGTCCAGGAGCCTTATCACATCGGCAATGCTCTCGAGGTTCAGGGCCCTGATCTCCGCAAGCTCGGCATAAGCTTCCCTCGAGAATTCTATCCCCCTGTCGTTCTTATTGCGGGCGAGGTCGGCCAGGTTCACGCAGTGGTCGCCGATCCTTTCGATGTCCTCCGACATGGCCGTAAAGGCGAAGAGCTTGCGGGAAAGCTCCTCGGAAAGGCTGCCGCTGGAGAGCTGCCACAGGTACCGGATTATCGAGGTGCGGAGGTTATCGACGACCAGTTCGAGGTAAAAAATGTTTTTCGTCTTTCCCTTGCTGAAATCCGTAAGCACCGCCATGGCGTCCTCAGCCATTCTCCCGGCGAGGACGGCCTCCCTCATCAGCTCCTTCTGCACGCACTCGAGGGCTTCGCCGGGGTCCTTCGCGATGCATTTTTCATCCAGGAATTCAGGCCAGAGAGGAAGAGTTTCCTCCTTTCCGGGCATGATCCTTTGGACCCAGCGGGAATAAGGCTTCAGAAAGGGGGTGAAAGCGAACACTATCCCCAGGTTGAGGACGGCATGCCCGAGCGCAATCTGCTGGGCCGCATCGGAAGACATGGCTTCGAGCAGGGATAGAAAGCCGGGCAGGAATATCAGGGCGACAGCCGCCCCGGCCATTTTAAAGATGAAATGCGAAACAGCGCTCCTCTTGCCGTTGATGCTCGATACAAGGCTGGCCAGGAGGGCAGTGATCGTGGTCCCCAGATTCGCCCCGAGGACAACGGGGACTGCGGCGGGAAGATCGACAAGCCCCTGCTGCGCCAGGATCGCCAGGATGCTGATCGTGATCAGGGAAGAGTGGACCAGACCGGTAAAGGCGGCGCCCGCAACAAACCCTACAATGGGATTGCGGAACTCGGCATAATAGCGGGCCCACAGCTCGGTTTCCTTCAGGGGTGCGGCTGTTTCAGCAGTCAAAGTCAGGCCCAGGAACATCAGCCCGAAATAAAAAACGGCTTCCCCGACCCTCTTGCGCGCGCCCCGGCCCGTAATCCAGATCAAGGCGCCCGCAGTGATGAAGAGAGGCGATAGCTTGTTTACTTTCCAGACGACCAGCTGGACGGTAAGGCTGGTGCCGATATCAGACCCCAGGATTACCCCGAGTGAATTATAAAAAGTGATCAGCCCCGCGCCGACCATCCCGATGGCGATTACGGAAGTTGCCGTGCTGCTCTGGAGCAGCACCGTCGAGAATATCCCCGTCAGGATCCCGTTCAGGGGGCGCCTGACGGCATACCGGATGTAATCCCGCGCCCGCACGGTCATGATCTTCTGCACGGTGGCGCTCAATTGGGCCATCCCGAACAGGAAAAGCGTGACGTATGCCGCAAACAGCAGGGCTGTCTGGAGATTGTCCATGCCCTATACCTTAACGTTTTTACTGGCGATTTATTTGTAAGACATATGGTTGCATAATGCAAGCGGGAGCGTTGAAAAGGGCGGGGTAACCCGCCCTTCATGGTCAGGAGGGCATCCGGACTTCATTTCAAAAAAAGAAATTGACGCCGACGCTGATTAAATGCGACTGGACTTTGCTGTCATGATCGACAACAAAAGTCGGTTCCGTATAGAAATACCTGTACTGGAGGACAAGCGAGGCCTTGCTGGAGAGCTCGATATCCACGCCTGCCAGGGCCTGCACGGCCCAATTGTTGTCGTCGGAGCTGATCGCGCCGAATGCCGGCCTGGCATTCTTTAGATGGGACCATGCCCATCCGGCGCCGGCCCCGATAAACGGATGAAAGCCTGTTTCCGGGTATCTGAGGAGCACGTTGAGAAATACGCTGTCCGTGCTGAGCGAATCGGCTATTGTCTGCCTGTCGAAATCCATTTCCCCAATGTGGTGATATTCTATTTCGAAAATCAGCGGCCTGGCGAAAAAACCTCCCAGCTTGGCTCCCGCCATCCAGCTGTTGTCCAGTTTCGCATCCGGAAGGTTGTCCGTCTCCAGGTCCCTGGGAATTGCATATCCGCCGAAAATACCGAAATAACCCCGCGGCGCGGCGGCTTTCCAGCCTTCCTGGGCCGAACAAACGGACGCGGCGGCAAAACACGATACAAGTGCAAGCATGATTAATTTCTTTCTCATGTATATACCTCCTGATCAAATGTGTGCATATATATGACCCCTCCGGTATATCTTCACATTGCAGGGGTCTTTTTTTCAGGCGAACCCATGCCCGCCCTTCCAGTCCCGGAACTGCCGGCGTCAGCGGAAAAAGAGCACCTCAAAAGACGTAATTAATGCCGACGGTAAGCAGATGAGATTCGACCGTGCTTTCATTGCTGGTGATGAACGAGGGCTGCGTGTAAAAATACCTGTATTGGACGGTGAGGAAGAATTTTTCCGTAAGGTCGAAATCCACGCCTGCCAGGGCCTGCACGGCCCAATTACTGTCATCGGCGCTGATTGCCCCGAAGCCTGTATTGACATTCTTGAGATGGGACCATGCCCAGCCCACGCCGCCGCCGATGAAAGGATGGAGCCTGGTTTCGGGGTATCTCAGGACCACATTCAGGAAGAAAGTGTCGGCGCTGACGGAATCCGCAAACCTTTTGTTGTCCAGGTCCATTTCCCCGATATGATAATATTCCAGTTCCAGTATGAGCGGTTTCGCAAAAAAACCGCCCAGTTTGGCCCCCAGTACCCAGCTTGAATCCATCCCCACGTCGGGATTGTTTTCTGTTTGCAGGTCCTGGGGAAATGACGCGCCGGCAAATACCCCGACATATCCTTTCGGCACATAAGCTCTCCAGCCCTCCTGCGCCGAACAAACGGAGGCAAAAGCGAATAAGGACAACACCACCGCTATGATCATGGCTTTTCTCATGTCGCACCCCCTGAGTTTTGGTACATACTAGGAAAGTTCCTCAGGGCGGCGCTATCAAGGCAAGGATGATTTTTCGGTTGGAAAAGTTGCAATTACCTCTCAGGATTCGGAAGGCAAATTAACCTTGAACCTAATCCTGATTTTTCCTATAATCCCGGCCGTATAATTGAAAAGGAGAGTTGCCAGATGACGACGATAATACCGGAAGGCGAAGATTTACAGAAAGCGATAAAATGGATTTCCGCTCATCTCGATGAGAACCCCTCCCAATCGATAAACAAGCTTGTCGAAAAAGCGGTGTTCACATTCGACCTTTCACCCAAGGACGCTGATTTCCTCCTGAATTTTTACAGCAAGAAGAAGTAATCAGCTTTCCTGCCCCGTTCCTCCCGCGCCGGTGGGCCTGCCTATGCCCATGCTGCGGTATATCGGGCGCACTTTCTCCCTGATTTCGGGCAGCCTGCCCGCGAAAAGGAGCGCCCCGGCTATGCAGGTCAATCCGCTAACCGCCAATGTGCCGACAACGCCTATTTTCTCTCCGAGATAACCTGCAAAAAGACTGCCCAGGGGAGCCGTCCCCATTATTGCAAGCGCAAAGAAACTCATGACCCTGCCCCTTTTGTCCTCCTCTACTATTGTCTGCAGGATGGTGTTGCTCGACGCCATCTGGATGATCATCCCGAAACCCGAAATAACCATCAGCGCGGCCGAGAGCCAGA
>CAZKYN010000230.1:0-4950 GCA_964556675.1 uncultured Syntrophaceae bacterium | reverse complement strand
CCAGAAAAGGCCTGCTGGTTGTCGATAAAAACCGGTTGATTTCTTTTAACACACTCCCCGATGTTGTCTGTGCCTCCCGACGCAGCTATTCCCTGGTGAATCAGGGCGATAAGCTGGCGGGAGTCAAAGCGATTCCGTTGCATCTCCATCACGATTATTTTCACAAGGCATTAGAACTTTTGAAAGGGGACCCCCTTTTTGAGGTCCATCCCTTGCGAAAGACAAAAGCCGGTATACTGGTCATCGGCACGGAAATTTTTGAGGGATTGGTGGAAGACAAATTCATACCGCTTATCAGCCGCAAGATAAAACACTACGACGGCGAGGTTGTCCAAACGATAATCGTACCGGACGATTCCAATGCAATCAGCAGAGCCGTTGGTGAGTTGAGCGCCTGCGGGATAGACCTCCTGGTGACTACCTCCGGACTTTCCGTGGACCCCGATGATGTGACGAAACAAGGGTTGCTTGACGCCGGAGTAACGGACATGCTCTATGGAATGCCGGTGGTGCCGGGTGCCATGACGTTGGTGGCGCGACTCGGTAAAATTCAGGTGATAGGGGTTCCTGCAGGGGCGCTGTATTTCAAAACGACCGGATTCGATCTTTTGCTGCCCCGGTTGCTTGCGGGCAAACTTCCCACCCGTGAAGATTTGGCGTACCTTGGTCATGGGGCGTTTTGCCTGGAGTGCGATGTGTGCCGATTCCCTCAATGCACCTTCAGCAGATAATTACATTTGAAGTGCAAACACGAAAGGTCCACTGCTGCCTGATGCAGGTGATATTATATTTTATTATGCGAAATGAGGTATTGTAATGAATCAAGCAGAAAGCAAAATGTCTGTCATGGAAGATCTGGTGGATGATCTTATTGAAAAGAAACCGCACACTAAAGATATTGTAAATGCCTTCAGACCTATCCTTGTTGAACGGATCCGCCTTGTGGAAGAATTGAATTTGGGCCATGCTGGTGCGCTGAAAATAGATAAGGCGAAAGCAGAGGCAGGAGAGCCGCTTGTAGAACAGATTATGCTGTTCTTTCCTGACGATCCCTGGCAGCAGATCGCTGGTGCTATGATACCCGCGATACAGCAGGGTTTCCCCGGGTTGCGTGAAGACCTGAAAAATCTGGGGAGTTTGATACAAAATGGAAGTATCAATCTTTTCGACTATTTTAAAGACTATGCGGTAAACGGAGAAAAAACCGTTGCTCAATGGGTAAACGACTGGGGAATAGGATCACCGTCCATATTTTTTTTGCTGAAAAGTGTAATGAAAATAATTCTAGAAAAAAGAAAGAATGAGTGCGACTGGCACGACATTGCATGGAAAAAAGGATATTGTCCTATTTGCGGAACGCTTCCGACCATCGCAACAATCAAGGATAAAATCGCAGAACAATGGCTTCATTGCTCAACGTGTGGGCATGATTGGCAATATGAGCGGTTATTATGCCCTGGCTGTGAGCACGAGGGCCAAAAAGAGACTAACTATTTTTTTGTTGAGAACAAGGAGCGGGAATCCGCGTTTGTCTGTGATGCCTGCAAGCGCTATTTGATTACTCTGAATCGTATCACCGACATTAATGCACGTGATCTGGATCTCTCCGCAATCGGTCTTGTTCATCTGGATGTAATTATGCAGAAAAAAGGTTTTCAGCCCATGTGTGTCAGCGATTGGAATCTTTTCTGACGAGAAGACTGTCAGCGCGTTCCCGTTCTTGCCCCTGCCAACAATAAAATTAATATGTTATTTTTAGCATAACATATTAATTTTATTGGTCTTTTTGCCAAAAAAACCTTGACACTCAGAATGAAAAAGCATATAAATACCAAAAATATTATTATGTCATTCTAGGCATACCATATTCATAAAAGGAGGCTCTATGGCAATATCGAGAAGAGGTTTTCTTGCCATGAGCGGGTCCATAGGATCGGGGATTGCGCTATCTTCATTGGGCATCAACCTGAATCCTGTGAAAGCTCATGCAGAAGAACTCACCAAGATGGACAAAGTCAAGAACGCGAAGCAGGTAGGCACTATCTGCTGCTACTGCTCCGTGGGATGCGGTCTTATCTGCAGCGTTGACAAGCAGACAGGAAAGATCTTCAATATAGAAGGCGATCCAGCCCATCCCATCAATGAAGGTTCGCTCTGTGCAAAAGGCGCCGGTTTCTTCGATTTGACGCAGGCGAACAAGCATCGGCTCACGAAGGTCCAGTACCGCGCGCCTTTCAGTGATAAATGGGAAGAGAAAGACTGGGACTGGGCAATCAATCGGATCGCCCGCCTCGTAAAGGACTCCCGCGATAAAGGCTTCGTTGCCAAAAACAGCAAGGGAGAACTGGTCAACCGGGCCGAGACCATTGCACATCTCGGCAGCTCCAACATCGACAATGAAGAATGCTGGCTTATAACAGCCAAGGCAAGGGCTCTGGGAATGGTTTATATCGACCACCAGGCCCGGGTTTGACACAGCCCCTCTGTAGCGGCTCTGGGAGAGTCGTTCGGACGTGGCTCGATGACGAATCATTATATTGATCTGAAGAACAGTGATGTAATCCTCATTATGGGGAGCAATGCTGCAGAGCACCACCCCATCGCCTTCAAGTGGATCCTGCGCGCCAAGGAAAGAGGCGCAAAGATCATCCATGTCGATCCCCGATACACAAGAACTTCCGCACGCTGCGATTACCATGTGCCCCTTCGCTCCGGAACAGATATCGCTTTTCTGGGCGGCATGATCAATTACATCATCAACAACAAGAAATACTTCTTGGATTATGTGCTGAATTATACCAATGCATCCTTTATCGTGAGCAAGGATTTCGATTTCAAGGACGGCCTCTTCTCCGGCTACGACAAGGAGAAACGGAAATACAACAAGGACACCTGGGTCTTTGACAAGGAGGCGAGCGGCATTCCCAAACGGGACATGACCTTGAGCGATTCCCGGTGCGTGTTCCAGTTGATGAAGAAGCACTACTCCCGGTATACCCTGGACAAGGTATCGAGTATCACCGGCGTCAGCAAGGAGAATCTGACGAAGGTCTACGCGGAATACAGTGCCACCGGCGTCCCGAACAAGGCCGGAACGGAATGCTATGCCCTGGGCTGGACGCACCACACCACGGGAAGCCAGATCATCCGTACCATGTCCCTCATCCAGCTCTTGCTTGGCAACATGGGAATCGCTGGCGGCGGCATCAATGCATTGCGAGGCGAACCTAACGTGCAGGGATCCACTGACCACGCCATTCTCTATAATGTTCTTCCGGGCTATCTGAAGATGCCGGCTGCTTCTCAGGACGCGCTGGAAAAATATCTGGAAAAATGCACCCCGAAAACCAAAGATCCTCAGTCGGCAAACTACTATTCGAACTACTCGAAGTTTTTCGTGAGTTTCCTCAAGGCTTATTTCGGCGACAAGGCGACAAAAGCAAACGAGTTCGGGTATTCCTGGCTGCCCAAGCTTGACGACGGAAAACATTACTCTATCCTCCATCTCTTCGACAGAATGTATGAAGGAAAGGTAAGCGGACTCTTCGCCGTCGGGACGGATCCGGCAGTCAGCACCCCGAACAGCACCAAGGTCCGCAAGGCTTTGGAGAAGCTTGATTGGCTGGTCGGTGAGAATATCTTTGATAACGAGACCCACTCCTTCTGGAAAGGGCCGGGTGTAGACCCGAAGAAAGTCAAAACAGAATGCTTCCTGCTTCCCGCATCCGCCACCATGGAGAAGGAAGGCAGCCAGAGCAACAGCGGCCGCTGGGTGCAGTGGAAATATAAGGCCGCGGAATCGCCGGGAGTCGGCCTCCCTGTAGGCGAGATCACGATCAAGATTATGGCGGCTATCAAGAAATTGTACGCCAAAGAGGGCGGTGTTCATCCGGAGCCCATTCTGAACCTCAAATGGGATTACACGGATGCAAATGGAAAATACGCCGCTTTGAAAGTGTCTAAGCAGATCAACGGTCATTTCCTCAAAGACACGGTCGCCGATGGAAAAACATACAAAAAAGGCCAGACAGTCCCGACCTTCGGTATGCTCAAGGACGATGGATCCACTTCGAGCGGAAACTGGGTCATGGCCGGAAGCTTCGATGAAAAAGGTCTGAACAAAATGGCCAAACGCGGGAAGAGCGATCCCACCGGACTAGGACTCTATCCCGACTGGGCATATGCCTGGCCGGTCAACCGCCGCATTCTTTACAATCGCGCTTCCTGCGACGTTAATGGAAAATCCTACAACCAGAAACGTAAAATTCTGGAATGGAAAGGTGACAAATGGGAGGGTGATGTGCCTGATGGTCCGTGGCCGCCACAGGCTAATAAAGCGAAGGGCAAGTACCCCTTCATTATGAAAGCCGACGGACTCGGCGCTCTTTTTGGGCCTGGTATGGCCGAAGGCCCCTTCCCGGAACATTACGAACCTTTGGAAGGGCCGCTGGCAAAGAACCCCCTGTCCGGTCAGTTGATCAATCCGGTCGTAGAAATTTTCAAGAGCGATCTGGACAAAGTGGCCAATGCGGATAGTAAGTTCCCTTATGTTTGCACGTCATACTCCTGTACCGAGCACTGGTGTTCAGGCGCACTGACCCGGTGGCAGGCCTGGCTCCTTGAGATGCAGCCGGAGTTGTATGTTGAGATCAGCGATGTTCTGGCCAAGGAAAAAGGGATTAATAATGGTGATCGCGTCAAAGTTTCATCCATCCGCGGTGAAGCGAAATGCGTCGCCATGGTAACCAAACGTTTCAAACCCTTTACGATTGAAGGAAAAACGGTTCATCAGGTCGGTATGCCCTTCAATTACGGCTGGCTGTTCCCGGAGGACACCAAGGACGACAGTACCAACTTCCTGACCCCAACCGTTGGTGACGGTAACACCTTCTGTCCTGAATACAAGGCCTTTATGGTTAACGTGGCGAAGGCATAGGAGATGAAAACATG
>CAZKYN010000229.1:0-4992 GCA_964556675.1 uncultured Syntrophaceae bacterium | reverse complement strand
AGATTTTTAAAGAGGTCCCGGTTGAGGTCAAGGATAATCTCCTCATCATCGACGATGAGAATGGTATACATTAGCTTGACGAACTCCGTTTCCATAGTCATCGGTTCGGAGGTTACCCGGTTGTCAGTAGATGGCAGGTATATATTGAACGTGGTGCCCTGGCCCGGCTACGGCCTGGAGCCGGGCCGCTACATCAGGCAATTGCAGGCTGCTGATGATCCAGGCGGTTTTATTTTATTTTGTAAATGGGGCTGTCCTTCCCGAAGTTGATGATGAGCGGTGTCTGCTCGTGGCCGATCTCCTTTGAGATGATGGCCGTCTTTTTTTTCGAGTATTCACCGAGCCCGGTTATGGTGACCGTGCCGCCCCTGTAGATGTCCGCCTCCCTGTTATTGTTGAGGCCGTCGAGCAGCGTATAGGTGAAAAGCCCGTTACCCCTGTAGCCGTCCATCGCGGATTGCGTGTCGCCGGCCGAGGCATAGATGTGCAGCCCCATCTTTTTCGCGAGCACCGACATCCTGGCGTCGTACAGGCCGCTGATAATGGAGTCCACGCCCCCGGCATGGCAGGTGTCGAAAATGAAAAGCTGGCTGAGCGATTTTATTCTTTTGGATATTTCCACGATTTCATTCGAGCTGATCATGCAGGAATCGTTTAGCGAGCCGTCGAAATCATGGGTCAGGATATAATACTGGTTCTGCAGCACAACTCCGTGGGCCGCCGCGAACAGGATGAAGCTGTCCCGGGGCTTGATGATCCGGGCGAGTTCTTCAATCTTATTACTGATGCGGGTCTTGGTGGCTTCCGCATCGGTCAGGAGGACAAAATGGATGTTTTCGGACCCGTAAATTGTTGCCGCACAGGCCCTGAGTTTTTCTTCAATATCCCGGGCGTCCTTGACGGCATACCGGAGATTGACGGCGCTGTCCCTGTACCTGTCCAGTCCTGCCGAAAGAATATAGAGATGGGGCTCCTCTGCTTTAATATCGGAGTTAAAACGAACAGTCTTCATATAGCTCTGGACGGTGTTGCTGCCGTTGAATGCAGCCAGGCTTACTTCGTTTTCTCCCGGAACTACGTCTATGTTGTTGCACTCCTCGAAGACGTTACTCTTCGTTTTTGTGGAAATCGGCGCCGCATCGGCCCTGCCGGTCACGGATACGCTGCGCATATCCGAGTAAACCGCCTTACCGTTCAATGTTCCCAATGGTATCCGTCCGGAAGTGCTGCGCGCGATTTCCTTGTAAAAACCATCCGACTGGATCAGCTTGCCGTTATGGAAGAGCCGCACTTCCCCAATCCCGCCGCCTGCGCTCGTGATCCGGTAGCAAATCCGGGTCCGGGACTCTTTCGTGTCGCGCAATTCGGAAGTGAACTCTATAAGGGGGGGAGGGGATTTGATGGCGTCGTTCATTGTGATCGTTATGAGACTGCCGATGTCCTCGCCCCTGAGTTTCGCCGCCACTATGTCAGGGCGGTAAAAGACATCATAAAACTGCTCCATGTTATACGCCGACTTGTCGACCAGGAGGCTCATGTATTTATGGCCGTTCGGTGAGGAGTTGTAATAGCCCTCGGGGGTGATGGTCAGCCATTCCCCGTCCTCGAACCGGACCATGATGGCTGCTTCCCGGCCGGAGGCGATGTCCCAGATCCTGACCGATGAATCGCCGGCGGATATCGCGTACCGGCTGTCGGGGGTGAATGCCACCCCGTTGATGCCCAGGGCGCCGGCGAAGCTCGTGTAACCCTCCGCGTGCCCCTTGAAAACCCTGACCGTTTCTCCGGTTTGCACATCCCATACCCTCACAACTGCATCGCAATCTCCGGAGATCGCCAATTTGCCGTCAGGGGAGAACGCGGCCGTCTTGATGGCTTCGGTATGTCCGGTGAATGTCCGGACCAGCCTGCCCGTCCCGACTTCCCACAATCTCAAAGTCTTATCGCTTCCCGCGGAAATTGCATAACGGCCGTCAGGAGAGAATCTGGCGGAATTCACCATCCCCTGCCTGAAGGCGCCCTCGTGGCCGATAAACCTTCGGATCTCCTCGCCGGTTGAAAGGTCCCAGAGCCGGGCCGTTTTATCGAAACTGGCCGTCAGTCCGTATCTCCCGTCAGGTGATATATCCACGGTGTAGAGGGCGCCCCGCCAGCCGGAATCGGCATGTCCTTTCAGGGACGTGATTTTTCCAGTCTCCAGGTCAATAAGGCTGAAATCCGTGTTCCTTACAGGTCCGATCATCAGGGCAAGCTTAGAGTCCGGAAAGATCGCCATATCACCGGCCGCCGCGTCAAATTTCCTGAGCTCCCTGCCTGCCTCGATGTCCCACACCCTGATTCGGTTGTCGAATGTGACAGCTCTTTTTCCGTCCGGTAAAAATCTGACGCCGACTCCGGCCGCATACGCCATGATATCAGCAGAGGGTTTGAATGACTTCAGCATCTGTCCGGTCGACAGGTCCCACAGAGTTGAGGTGTGCCGCATGGAGCCGACCAGGACCAGATTACTTTTAGGAAAGATGTCAAGTCTCTCGGCCAGTTCGGCCTGCCGGTTGATTTCCATGTTGGTGCCCGGAAGCCGCAGGTGAATATCCGGTGTTGTCGCGCAGGAAATCAGAAATAGAAGAAGGAGAAAAAGGATGGATATTTTTTTCATTATGAACTCCGACCCGGTCGATTGCTTTCCAATAAGATCTCAAATCTAAGGCAGCCGGTAGATAGGGCTGTCCTTCCCGAAATTGATAATGACTGGGGTCTGCTCGTGGCCGATCTCTTTTGAGATGAGGGACGTTTTTTTCCTGGAATATTCGCCCAGGCCGACGATACTGACCTTGCCGTCCTTGCTTTTATCCGCGTCCCGGTTGTTGCTGAGCCCGTCGAGCAGGGTATAGGTGAAAAGCCCGTTTCCCCTGTAGCCGTCCATGGCGGATTGCTTGTCGCTGGCCGAGGCATATATGTGCAGGCCCATCTTCCTGGCGAGCACCGACATCCTCGCGTCGTAGAGCCCGCTGACGATGGTGTCCACGCCCCCCGCATGGCAGGTGTCGAATATGAATAATTGCGAGAGCGACTTAATCTTCTTGGACATCTCTACGATCTCGTTGGAACTGATCATGCTGCTGTCGGCAACCGCGCCGTCGAAGTCATGGGTGAGCATGTAATACTGGTTCTGCAGCAGCACCCCGTGACCGGCGACAAATAGGATGAAGCTGTCCCGGGGCTTGACTTTGCTTGCCAGTTCTCCGATTTTGCCGATGATATTGGCCTTTGTGGCCTCCGCATCAGTCAGAAGCGAGTAGTGAATATTTTCTTTCCTGTAGATTGTGGCCGACTGCGCTTTGAGCTTCTCTTCAAAGTCCCTTGCGTCCTTCAGTGCATACTTGAGATTTATTGATCTTTCCCGATACTGGTCTATGCCAACTGCAAGGATGTAGAGGTGAGGGTCTTCGGCCCGGGCATTCGAGTTGAAGTGAATCGTCTTTAGAACGCTCTGGACGGTATTGCCGGAATTAAAGGCGCTGATGCTCACCTCGTTTTCGCCGGCAACAGTCTCTATTTCTGCGCAGTCTTCAAAAAATTCAGCCTTCTTTCTGGTTACTTCAAAAGCCGGTCCTGTCTTGCCCTGCACCGATACGCTGCGCATGTCCGCATAGATTGCCTTGCTGTTCAGCGTTCCCAAACGGCTGTCTGAATTGGATCGGGCTATCTCTTTATAGTAGCCGTCGGACTGGACGAGCTTGCCGTTGTGAAAGAGCCGGACTTCTCCGATCCCGCCTCCGGCGCTTTTTATCCTGTAGCAGACCCTGGACCTGGATTCATTGTTGCCCGGTAATTGCGAGATAGACTCGATCAACGGGGGAGGATATTTCCGTGCGTCATTCATTGTTATGGAAACAAGGTCGCGGATATCCTGGCCGGCCAGTTTTGCCGTAACTATATCCGGCCGGTAAAACACGTCGTAAAATTGATCTACAGTATATTCCTGTCCCTCGTATTTGACCTTCAGGTACTGCGCGCCTCTCTCGGAAGAGTTGTAGTAGCCTTCTTCCGTAATGACCAGCCATTCGCCGTCCTCGAAGCCGAAGAAAAGGGCGATTTCCCTGCCGCTCGCAATATCCCAGATTCTGACTGCGCCATCGGCAGAGGCCGAAATGATATGTTTCCCATTGGGCAGGAAAGCTGCATAACCTACTGCGTGAGTAACGACCGCCGAGGCGTCGCCGGAGAATCCGCCGAAGCTTCTGATCATCGTGCCGGTTTCCGTGTCCCAGAGCTTAAGCTGGCCATCCCCGCCTCCCGAGAGGAATTGTTTGCCGTCCGGCGAAAATGCGGCAAAGAAGGCGCCTCGCTGGATGATGCTCTTTCTCGTATGGGCTTCGATCCTCTTTATTTCAGTGCCGGAGGGGATGTCCCATAACCTTACGGTGTTGTCCATTCCCGCCGACAGGGCGCGTTTCCCGTCCGGGGAAAAGCTCACGCCGAATACAACCCCCCGGTTGGAGCCCTGGCTCCCCGCCATCTCTTGCAGCACCTCGCATGACGAGGAGTCAATCAGGACCACCTTTCCCGCGACCGTATTCAACATTTGTTCAATCGGTTTGTGGGGCATTCCTCCCATGAGGAAGTATTTTTTATCAGGGGAAAAAGCCAGACTTTGGGGGAATCCCGCGTCGTGAGGCAGTTTGAATCGGGCAATGCTGTTCCAGCTGGCGGCATCCCATACTGCAATGTCGAAATCCGCGCTAGTCAGGCCTCTCGTGATAGTCAGTGTCGTAATCCGGCTGCCGTCGGCGGAAAAAGCGGAGATATGGCGTGTGTTCGTCTGATCAAGAGTTTTAATTTCCCTCCCGGATGACAAGTCCCAGAGCTTGAGATTTTTTCCTGTCGTCAGGGCATATTTCCCGTCCGGGTTAATCACGGCGGATATAAGACAGAACGGCGCCGTTTCCGCATTGTATCTGCCCAGTTGCGCTCCCGCGGCAATGTCCCACA
>CAZKYN010000228.1:0-5058 GCA_964556675.1 uncultured Syntrophaceae bacterium | reverse complement strand
AACATCGTCGGCCTGCCAAACCGTGCGGATACGGCCCGTCGCTCCCCGTGCGGGAGCGTGGATTGAAACCTGTAAACTCATACCCTTATCAAGACGCTGCCTGGTCGCTCCCCGTGCGGGAGCGTGGATTGAAACAACCAGCACATACTGGGATACTTTAACCAGAAGGTCGCTCCCCGTGCGGGAGCGTGGATTGAAACGATGATAAACCCGGTAATATGCGTAAGGCAATTTGTCGCTCCCCGTGCGGGAGCGTGGATTGAAACTGTCCGTTTCCGATCACGAGAGTTTTGAGCATTGGTCGCTCCCCGTGCGGGAGCGTGGATTGAAACATCAGAGGAGAAAAGCACATGATAATCGACGACCGTCGCTCCCCGTGCGGGAGCGTGGATTGAAACGCCATCCGCTTCCCGTCGTCCGGATCGGCCAGCAGTCGCTCCCCGTGCGGGAGCGTGGATTGAAACATCAGATCCATGCGCGTCGGATCGTTTGATAACCGTCGCTCCCCGTGCGGGAGCGTGGATTGAAAACTGACCTTGCTATTAACCCCTCGATCATTTTGTAGCCCTTACCCGGAGGATATTAATTTCCTTATAGTAACTTGCTGATCCGTCTAAAATCGCTTTGTCTTTTAATCATCCAGGGTATTTCCATAAGGCGAGGCGGCCCTTCTCTTCTGCCGGGTTTTGCCGGGAATGCCCGGCTGATTCCGGAAGACCGGGAATCTCCCGCAATCGAAGAAAAAGGCCGCCGTCTCCTTTTTTAATTTGTAAAATTATGTTTTTTGTTCTAATAAGCTGTTTCGTGGAAATCACGTAATAACAATTTAAAGAAACTGTATACAACCTATTGACAATTGTCAAATCATATTTAACATGAACAACGCATTTGTTGAAATAATCGACAGGATCAAAAACTTGAAGGGTCTGCACACGGACACCTCCGTGGCCCAGGCCCTTAAACTGTCGAAATCAAACTTTTCCGCTTACAAGCAGAAGGGCAGGATCCCTTACAGGGCCCTGGTCAGGTATGCGGGCGAGGAGGAAATTGCCCTCGATTATTTGCTGGAAGGTGCGCTCGAAGCCGGGACGGGCGCCCAAAAATCACAAGTTGTTTCGGAAGGCAGGGATTCCGAATACGAGACAAGGTGGTCAGTGGACAAGCTAATTGAAGAAGTGAAAAAGATCCTGGCCGGCGAGAACAGGGCCGCCGCCGAATCCCTGGAAGCAGTGATAAAGTTCCATTCCATTTCCCGGGAAAATGCAAAAAGGCTCGCGCAGCTCGAGACAGAGCTGCTCGCGGCCAAGCTGGAAATCGAGAAAGTCAGGCAGAAAGGGCCGGAAAAGAAATAATTTCCGGAATTCAACTCAATATTTCCAACGTTTCCCTTCGGATTGCCGCTGGGCTCCGGCCGCTGCGATTCATGTGCTTTTTTTAAATCCTTGACTACCCTCCCATACTCATAATAAAAATACCCGGAAAATATGGAAATAAATTCAGGAGCAAGCACGTGATCCCCCGTTATTCCAGAAAAGAAATGACAGACCTCTGGGGCCCTGAGAAAAGGTTTCAGACCTGGCTCGACATAGAAATCCTCGCCTGCGAGGCCCTGGCGCAAAAGGGCGCGATCCCGCCCGAGTCCCTCGCCAATATCAAGGCGAAAGCCCGGTTCGACGTGGAGAGGATCGACGAAATCGAACAGAAAACCAAGCACGATGTCATAGCCTTCCTGACCTCGGTCGCGGAGTTCGTCGGCCCTGACTCGCGCTTTATCCACATGGGACTGACTTCGTCGGACATACTCGACACTTCGCTTGCTGTGCTGCTCAGGCATGCCGCGGATATCCTGATCAGGGATATCGACGAACTCCTGCCCGTGCTCAGGGAAAAGGCCTTCCGTTATAAAATGACGCCTATGATCGGCAGGTCCCACGGGATACATGCCGAGCCCATAACATTCGGTTTGAAAATGGCGCTGTGGTACGAGGAGATGGCCCGCAACAGGGAGCGGCTGGTCCGGGCCCGCGATTCCGTCAGCTACGGCAAACTCGCCGGGGCGGTAGGCACTTTTGCGTTCATCGATCCTTCCATTGAAGAGTATGTCTGCCGCAAGCTCGGCTTGAAGCCCGCCCCGGTTTCGACGCAGATCGTGCAGAGGGACAGGCACGCGGAGTATTTTTGCACTCTGGCCATAATCGGGTCTTCCATCGAAAAATTCGCGACGGAGATCCGCCATCTCCAGCGTACGGAAGTGCGCGAGGCGGAAGAATATTTCTCCCCGGGTCAGAAGGGCTCGTCCGCCATGCCCCACAAGCGCAACCCGGTCCTGACGGAAAACCTCTCGGGCCTTTCCCGGCTCATGCGTTCTTATGCGGCAGCTGCCCTGGAAGACATTGCCCTGTGGCATGAGCGCGATATCAGCCATTCATCTGTCGAGAGGGTCATCGGGCCCGATGCAACGATCCTGCTGGATTTCATGCTCGCCCGGTTCAGGGGCGTCATTGAAAAGCTGCTTGTCTATCCGGACAGGATGCTCGCCAACCTGCGCATGACGAGAGGGTTGATCTATTCGCAATTCGTGCTCCTTAAACTCATCGATAAAGGCCTCTCCCGCGAGGATGCCTATGCGGTCGTTCAGCGTAACGCCATGCGGTCGTGGCAAGAAGGCCTGGATTTCAAGGAACTGCTCCTCTCCGACACCGAAGTGGCGGCTCATCTGGACAGGACGGACCTTGACGAAGTCTTCCGCGAGGAAAATTTCCTCAGGAACGTTGACGCGATTTTTGAAAGGGTATTCGGAAGCAGGGGATAATATGGCAAAGCGCATTTTAGCTCTGGCTCTGTTCCTGGCGTTTGTCCTCGCAGGCTGCGCCCAGGTGCGGGAATACACCGATATAGCAAAGAAAAAAGGCGTCTCGGACGAATACTTGAAGGACCTGGCGGCCTGGACCAGGACCAATACCGTCTACTCGGAATTTGAGACTAACCTGAAAGTCGTTTGCACTTATAAGAGCAGGCAGTTCAAGGACGCTTATGTCCGGGAATACTCCCGCATATACCTGCTGCCCAGGGAGGCCGAGCAGCAAAAGTCCCAAATTATGAAAGAGATGTCGGCCGAAGAGACGGAATTCAGCTTTTACGCGTATACGGCGGATTTTGAAGCCAACGATTTCTCGCGGGCCGAATCTTCCTGGAAGATCTTCCTCCTTGACGACAAGGGCAACCAGGTGCACCCCCTCGAGATCAGGCGGATAAACAGGATAACCCCCGTTGTGGAAGAGTTCTATCCCTACGTAAACCAGTATCACGGGAAGTTTTATACTCTCAGGTTCCCGCGCCAGCCGGATGATGTGAAAAAGAAGCTGGTGTTTACGAGCGTGCTGGGGTCGATAACGCTGGAATGGAACTGAGGTTGTCAGTTCTGTTCCTCATAATGTGCTTTATGTGCTTTACCTCATGTTATTCTGAACGTAGTGAAAAAAAACTAAAAAATAGATTCTTCTGCTGACGCTTCAGAATTACATGGTAGGGCTGGACAATAGATTATTATCATCCTGGAGCGTAGCGAAGGAACTTTCTTTTATAAATTTAAAATAGCCTGGCTGTTCCCTTTCAGAATGGCTTTCCGCTTTCCGGACAAGGTTTTTGTCGAATTATTCGTCTGGCTGAGGGCTTGGAGTATAAGGATCTTATGGGTTTCAGGTGCGGTATAATAGGCCTGCCCAACGTAGGCAAATCAACTATATTCAATGCCCTTACAGCCGCCGGGGCTGAAGTGGCGAATTATCCATTCTGCACGATCGATCCCAATGTCGGAATCGTCAAGGTTCCCGACAAACGCCTGGAAAAAATCGCCTCCCTCATCAGTCCTCCGAAAGTGACTTATACCACGATGGAGTTTCTCGATATCGCCGGTCTGGTGAAAGGGGCGAGCCGCGGCGAGGGGCTGGGCAACAAGTTCCTGGGGCACATCCGGGAGGTTGAGGCCGTGGTGCACGTGGTCCGCTGCTTCGAGAACCCGGACGTCGTGCATGTGACCGGCGAGGTAGATCCCGTGCGCGATGTGGAGATCGTGAACACGGAGCTGGTCCTTGCCGACCTGGAGACAGTGGACCGGAGGCTCGCGCGCGATGAAAAGCTGCTGAGAACGGGGGACAAAACTCTCTTTAAAACCGTCGAGTTCCTTAAGAAGCTGAGAGAATCCCTTGATAAGGGAATTCCGGCCCGCGAGATGCTCAGCGACGAGGAACCGAAAAGCCATATAGAAGACCTGCACCTGTTGTCCGCAAAAAAGGTGCTATACGTGGCCAACGTGGACGAGCAGGGATTGAAAAGTGAAAGCGCCCATATTGAAGCTCTCAAGACGTACGCTGCACGGGAGGGATCGGGCGTGATCACGATCTGCGGCGATTTGGAGGCGGAGATCGCCCAATTGCCGGAGGCCGAGAGAAAGGATTTTATGGACGACCTCGGGCTTGAGGAGTCGGGGCTGGAAAAGCTGATCAAAGCCGGATACGGACTCCTGGGGTATATAACATTCTATACAACGGTCGGCCCTGAACTGCGGGCCTGGACGATCGTGGCGGGGACGAAAGCCCCCGAGGCCGCGGGCCGAATCCACTCCGATATGGAGCGGGGTTTCATCCGTGCCGAAGTCCTCCATTACGGCGATTTCATAAAAACGGGAGGCCTTGCGCCGGCCCGGGACAAAGGTCTTGTCCGCTCCGAGGGGAAGGATTATGAGATGCAGGACGGGGATATAGTCCTGTTCAGGTTTAATGTTTAAGGCTGTTGAAAAAGGCTCATATGCTGCGTTGCGCTTCGGCTCTCGCATGCTCACGTACCCTTGTGTACGCTCCGCTGCTCGATCCTCGCGCGCTTGCCTCCCTGTCCCCCTCGGGGAAAGCCTTTTTGAACAGCCTGTTTGATTGAACGCTGTTGAAAAACGATCATCCCTGCTTTCGCAGGGACGACGTCTGCTTGCTGCGCTGAAAACCGCATCCCTCAACGTATTAACCTATACGCCTCGCGATCCGGTTTTTGCGCTCCTTGCGTCTG
>CAZKYN010000227.1:0-5062 GCA_964556675.1 uncultured Syntrophaceae bacterium | reverse complement strand
AGCAACAACAACGGGGTCATCTTTGTGGATTCCGCCCGCAAGGCCATCGAGTGGGTGATCCGGTGCTGCACTATGAAAATTCCCATCCTCTACATCCAGAACTCTCCGGGGTACATGGTCGGAACGGCCGAGGAATACGCGGGCATAGGGAAATACGGCTCCGGCATGGTCCGGGCCTGCGCCTGCGCGGAAGTCCCCAGGATCCAGTGGGTCATCGGGCCTGACCACGGGGCCGCAAACTTCGGTATGTGCGGCAGGACCTTTGACCCGCTATTCATATTTGCGACCATGCGGGCGCGCACTTCGGTCATGTCCGGGGACACGGCCGGCTTCATCCTGACCAGCCTGGAGCGGGTCAACCGCAAGAAGCGGGGCGAAGAGATGGATGAGGAAGCGACTAAAGCATTCCGGAAGATGATGATCGACAAGTACAACCGCGAGGCGCACCCGTTCTACATGGAATGCCGCATCTTCAACGACGGGACCCTGCCTCTCAGGGATTGCCGCGACGCCCTGGCCCTGGGCTTCGAGGTCTCGCTGCTGCAGCCGGTCCGGGAATCGAATTTCGGGAACTTTAAATTCTGAACGTACCGGACGATGCTCTTACAATTATTAATTCTGAGCGTCCGGCTTCAAATGTTTTATTTTCCCTGCTTCCTCCGCATCTTATCCAGCAGCGGGGCGGCCGCGGAGAAATCCGGCAGCTTCACAGCTCCCAGGATACGGCTGCCCTCCTGCTCGACATGGACTTTCCCATAAAGCGGGTCAACCGCTTCCAGCACGTCACGGCCCGGCGAATGTCCTATCCTCAGTCCCTTGCCTTCCGATCTCAGGTAGGCGGCATAGTTGTCCAATGCCCGGCGCGCTTCATCGGGAGAGCCCTCCATCACCGCAAAGACCTGGAATTTCCCGCCGCCGCCTTTCGCTTCGGCGATCAGGCCTCGCCGGAAGAAATCATAGCCGAGCAGGCTTTTCGCTATGTACCTGGAGCTTTCCTGCACCACCCCGGGGTTGTTGAATATTTCCAGTTCTGCCGGCTTGTTGAAGACCGCCGGAAGCCTCCCGGATATAGTCTTACCGCAACCCAGGATGACTTTCCCGTCCACCTCGGAATCACCTGTCACCTGGATGCGGACGAAATACCTGTCCTGGTAGAAGAGCAGCCGGGTCGGGGAGATGAAGCCCTCGACACCCATTTTTACGAACTCATTGTCCGGCCGCCGGTAATTAGAATAGATCCCGAATGCGTCGAGCCTGGAGCCCATGCGATAGACATCGGCGACAATCCACAGCTCGGGATTCTTCCGGTTCACGTAAGTCCCCGAGGCCAGCAGGTCAAAGCCGTACGGGTAAAAGATCTCCGCTTCGCCGTCGATATGGTCGAATAAATTGCCCCTGTCGTAAAGGACAGGCTTGTTTTTCAGGATCCATTCGGACGAGAAAGGCGCAAACACGTCTGCCGGGGGATCGGCGGCCTGCGAGGCGCCCGGCACGCAAAGCAATATGAACAGGACTGCCGAAAGTATAAGGCCCACGGTTCTCCTTTGGAAGTTTTGGTTCAGGCCAGGACCTTCCTGGCCCGCGCCATCTTGGCCGGGATATCCAGGCCGTGGGCGCATCCGGCGACACAGGTCCCGCATTCGATGCAGGCCCCGGCGGAGCAGGATGCGGGCACTTCCCGGTACGTCGCCCGGGCCAGGTCGGCGCTGCTGTACGCATCCCTGTACATCAGGGCCCGGTTTATCGTGCTGATCGCCACGCCCCTCGGACAGGACGGCTCGCATTCGGCGCACATGCGGCAATAATATGAATCGATCGCGTCGCCGTAGCGCTTCAGGATTATCCCGTCCAAATATCCCAGCTTCATCCCCATCACCGAGATGTCTTCCCGGAGCTCGGCCATGTTCCTCATGCCGGGGACCACCGTGGCCACGTTCCTGTCCGCGAGCACCCATTTGATCGCGGCCTGGTAGGGCGTGAAGGGGCCGAGGGCGTCCGTCTCGTACCCTCCCGCTGTATTCTTCATCCCGATTATGCCGATGCCGGCCCTGGCGGCCCGTGCAATCGCGTCTTTTACTTCCTTGCCGCTTTTGAAGTTATAGGCCACCAGGACGGTGTCAAAGAAACGGTCGGGATCGTCCACGAGGGCGTTGATAACTTCCGCCTGATTCGAATGTGTGGTGACGCCGAAAAACCGGACCTTGCCCTGTTCCTTTAAATTCCGCAGCCCTTCCCTGGTCTCCTGTTTGTAAATCCTTTCCTTTCCTTTCAGGCTGTGGAGCTGAATTACATCTATATAGTCGGTGTCGAGTGATTTGAGGCTTTTTTCGACGTCCGCGATAATATCCTTTTTGGACTCGGAGCTTGCCCGCGTCTTGGTTGCAACATATACCCGGTCGCGGAGCCCCTTCAGGGCGCGGCCCACGGTCTCCTCGTTTCTCCCGCCCATGTAAACCCTTGCCGTGTCCACGTAGTTCACCCCGTGCTCGAATGCATACCTTATCACTTCCGGTTCCGGCGTCAGCATCGCCCCAAAGCTCACGGTCGTGACCTTCAGCCCCGTCCGCCCGAGGGTGCGGTATACGGGCTTGGGAAAAACAAACGGTCCCGAAGCGCGCTGCATTGACATGGCCAGCGCTTCCGGTCCCAGGAAAGCGGCAGCCGTCCCGGCTACGCCGGCCTTGAGGAAATCCCTCCTGTTCCATCCGGGGCGCTTTTTGTCTTGCTTCATAAAAGCCTCCTTCAAAGCGGTCGTTGTCTGTTTTTTAGCATAATCGATATATTTCTGAAACGCTCGTTAATCAGAGAATTTGTGAACGGCCGAATTTTGTTGCAAAAAGCATGCGGCAACTCTATGTTCACCGGGACATTCGATAGAAGCTCAGCGACCGGGAGGATAGAGCGTTGGACCGGGTCAGGCTCTGGGGCGAGCTCACGGCATTTCTGGCATTGTTCCTTGACAACCTGGGGGTGCTTGTATTCCTGAGCTCGATCCTGATCTTCACTTTCAATTATCCGGCGGAAATCATCCTGACCAGGATGGTCCCGGGCACAGCCGTGGGCGTCCTCTTCGGCGACCTCGTTTACACGTGGCTGGCAATTCGGCTCGCGAAAAAGGCGGGCCGCGCCGACGTAACCGCGATGCCGCTTGGACTGGACACGCCCTCGACAATCGGCCTTGCCTATGCCGTGCTGGGCCCCGCCTATATCGCCACAAGGGACCCGGTGCTCACGTGGCAGATCGGCATGGCGACGCTCTTCATGATCGGCGTGGTGAAGCTCGGCACGTCCTTCATCGGCGGATGGGTCCAGCGGATCGTCCCGACAGCCGGGCTTCTCGGCTCGATCGCGGGCGTCGGCCTGCTTCTTTTGGGTTTTCTGCCGCTGCTTGAGACATTCAATGAGCCCGTTGTCGGACTGACTGCCCTGGGGATAATTTTTGCCGTCCTCCTCGGCAGGATGCAGCTTCCGGGCAGGTTCCCGGGAGTGCTTGCCGCGCTGCTCGTCGGGACGGCCCTGCATTTCATCCTGGGCTTCACAGGCCTGCTGCAGGACTTCCAGCCGCCATCCCTGGAGCTTACCCTGTGCTTCCCCGTCTTCTCAATAGATTTTCTCAAGGCCCTGCCCCAGAGCTTTCAGTACCTGCCGATCGCCATCCCGTTCGCAATACTGACGATTGTGGGCGGCATAAACAACAGCGCCAGCGCCCGCCTTGCCGGGGATGATTACCGCACCCGGGATATCCTGCTTACCGAGGCCTTGACATCGCTGTTAGCCGCTTTCTTCGGCGGCGTCGCCCAGACCACGCCGTACATAGGGCACCCCGCTTATAAGAAGATGGGGGCGACATACTGGTATACGCTGTGGACGGGACTCCTGGTCGGCGCTTCGGCAATCACAGGCCTGCTCTCAATTTTTGTGGGTCTAATACCAAGGGCGGTGCTGGCGCCGATTTTCATCTATATCGGATTCGAAATTGTCCGCCAGGCATACAGGGAATCGCCGGAAGGACATTCGCCCGCCGTGAGCTTCAGTTTTCTGCCGGTCGTTGCCAACCTTGTTATGGTCATCCTCGGCCAGTTCCTGGGCGCCTTCTCCATGGCGGCAGACAAGCTCCCCGCCCGGCTGCAGACTCTCCTGCAGACACTCACAATTTTGAGCAACGGGTTCGTCCTCACAGCTCTGCTCTGGGGAAGTATCCTGGCCTTCATCATCGACCGCCGGCCGGGTGCAGCAGCCGCATGCTCCGCTGTATGCGCCGCTCTTGCCCTCTTCGGCCTCATCCACTCCATCCTGCCTTCCGGAGAAGTATACCTGCCCTGGGCGCTGCAGTCGGGGGCGAACATCGCCGTTGCGGCCGGCTACCTTCTCCTTGGAGGAGTCCTGCTGATTTTCAGAAAGACTTGAACTTTCAAGAATCACGAATAATCGTAAAACAGTTGTGTCATATCGTAATTTATAATATAGGATACGACATTCCATAACGCATACTTTGGGATTGGAATCAGGCTGACCAATACGATTAATTGGATTCAATTTATGATTAACCACCAGGATTTTTTTCAGCAAATGACAACGAGGATATGCAGCAGTCTCGATATCGAAACTGCTTTGCAGCGTTCTTTCCAGTATCTCTCCGGGCATATGCCCGTGGAATTCATTTTCCTCCACCTTTATGAGCAAAGCATCTGCGCGGTCCGGACTATTGCTGAAGTTACGTCCACCAGCGCCAGGAGCCTGGAAGTGATCACGCCTCTTTCCAGGGAGGGCCGGGCGAGTTTCGAAGAGCCCGGAGTGGATAATACGAGGATCGTCAATGATCCCGGGGAAGATCCCGTCCTCAAGAAGGTCTCGGAATCATTGCAGATGCCCAAGATGACCGCCCTGATCATCAGGCTCGTGATCGAGGGAGAGCGAGTGGGGTCGGTCACAATCGCAACCAGGAACGGCCCCCGCTATACGGAAGAGCACCGGAGCCTTTTATCCATGCTGAACGAGCCGTTTGCGATTGCGCTGGCAAATGCCTTGAAGTACCAGGAGGTTATGAGGCTTAAAGAAAGGC
>CAZKYN010000226.1:0-5131 GCA_964556675.1 uncultured Syntrophaceae bacterium | reverse complement strand
ACGTGAGCATGCGAGGCCCGAAGCGCAACGCCGCATATGGGCCTTTTTCAACAGCCTTTAATAGATATTGGGGAAAAAGACCGAAGAGTGCACCTCTGAGATGAACTCCTCGAGGCGCCTGATTTCGCTCGCCGGCGGCGGGTATCTGAAGACTGAATGATGGGTCGGGATGAATTCCGTA
Source organism: uncultured Syntrophaceae bacterium (assembly GCA_964556675.1). Lineage (GTDB taxonomy): Bacteria > Desulfobacterota > Syntrophia > Syntrophales > UBA4778 > JBDKTK01. The sequence goes on along the minus strand of CAZKYN010000226.1, from coordinate 4,950 downwards.
TTGAAATTTTCCTGCCGGAAGTCCGGGTTGGCGCAAATGGCCCTGTAGAAAGGTATCGTTGTCTTGGGGCCGCGAATCAGAAAGAGGTTCAGGGCCCTCTCGAGTTTCTGGACGGTCTGCTGCCAGTTATAGCCCCTCACTGTCATCTTGACGAGCAGCGAGTCGTATTCCGTGGGCACCCTGTAGCCCTGGTATGCTATACCGTCCAGCCTGATCCCGGGGCCTCCGGGGGGCAGGTACAATTCCACAACCTTGCCGCCGTCGGGCATGAAGTTGTTCAGCGGGTCTTCGGCGTTGACCCTGACCTGGATGGCTTTGCCGGGGAACTGAATCCGGGAGGGCGGGATTTGCAGCTTTCCGCCTTCTGCGATTTTGATCTGCTCTCGGATGATATCGATATTGACCAGTTCTTCCGTGACTGTATGCTCCACCTGCAGCCGGGTATTCATCTCCATGAACCAGAACTCGTTTGTCTGCGAGTCGACGAGGAATTCCACCGTGCCCGCGCTGACATAGCCGACTTCCCTGGCGGCGCGGACCGCCGTCTTGCAGATTGCCTCCGTCACCTCGGCCGGAAGCTTGGCGGGCGCGATTTCCAGGAGCTTCTGGTGCCGTCTCTGGATCGAGCAATCACGGGTCCCCAGGTGGATCACGTTGCCGTAACCGTCGCCCAGTATCTGCACTTCGATGTGGCGCGGGGCGACAATGCATTTCTCCATGAAGATCGCCTCGTTCTTGAACGCCTTGCGGACCTCCGACCTGGCCCGGCGCAATTGCGTGAAGAGCTCTTCCTCGGAATTGACCCGCCGGATGCCCCGGCCGCCCCCGCCCCCCGAGGACTTGATCATAACGGGGTAGCCGTACCTGTGACAGAAAGCCATGGCTTCGCTGTACCCTCTGTCGCCGGGGGAAATATCATAGGTTCCGGGGATGAAGGGGATGTCTGCCCGGCGCACGGCTTCGCGGGCTATGACCTTGTTGCCGAGTATCTTTATGACCTTGGAAGGAGGCCCGATGAATGCGATCCCTGCCCGTTCGCACGCCTCGGCAAAATCCGGGTCTTCGGAAAGAAACCCGTACCCGGGATGGATAGCGTCGGCGCCCGTCTTTTTGGCGGCCCAGATTATCTTCTCGATATCCAGGTAGTCCTTGCGCGGGCCGTCGCCGATCAACAGGGTCTCGTCGGCAATGCGGATGTAATAAGCCTCGCAATCCGGCTTCTCATAGACGATGATGGATTCAATCTCCATTTCCCGGGCCGTCCGGAGAATGCGCGTGGCTATCTCCCCGCGGTTGGCGATGAGCAGTTTCTTTATTTTTCTTTTTACGGATTTTAGCGACACCTGGAACACCAATTACAGCCAGCTGTGCGGAAAGAACTCGGCCGCGTACATATCCATGAAAAAAGATTCAAGTTTCAGGACCCTCTTGCCCGGGTCCGGATAAGTGAATGCATCGTCAAACTTTTTAATGTATCTTGTATCGAATTCTTCCTTACGGAAATCAGGGTCATCGCAGATTGCCCTGAAAACAGGAATCGTCGTCTGCGGCCCGACTATCAGGAACGAATCGAGAGCGCTTTCCAGGCGGGACACCGCCTGTTCCCAGTCGTAGCCCCTTACTGTCATTTTCACCAGCAGCGGGTCGTACTGGGCCGGTATTTTATAACCCTGGTAAAGGATGCCGTCCATGCGTATGCCAGGCCCCCCCGGCGGCATATAAAGTTCCACCATCCTGCCGCCTTCCGGCAGAAATCTGTTTAATGGGTCCTCCGCGTTTATCCTGACCTGGATCGCCTTGCCCAGCAGGGTCACCCTTTCCTGCGGTATTTCGAGCGGCTCGCCCTGAGCGATACTGATCTGCTCCCGGACAATGTCAATGTTGGTCAATTCCTCGGTGACCGTGTGTTCAACCTCGAGACGCCGGTTCATGGAAATGAACCAATACTCTTCCGTCCGGGGATTCACCAGGAACTCTATGGTCCCCGCATTTACATAACCGATATTCTTGACGGCCCTGATGGCAGCGTCGTAAAGGGTATCAAGCAGTTTTTCCGGGATGTTCGCGGGAGCTGTAACCAGCAGCGTCTGGTTTCTCCTCTGGATCGAGGCGTCGCGCGAACCCAGGTGGATCACATTGCCGTAATGATCCGCCAGGACCTGGATTTCAACGTGCTTTATAGATTCCATGCACTTTTCCAGGTAAATGCCGTCTCTCCAGTTCTTCCACGGCTTAAGCCACACGCGGTTCAAATAGCCCATCAGCACGGAACCGCTGCGGGCCCTTCTGACCCCCCTGCCCCCGCCTCCCGTCACGGCCTTGACCATTATGGGATAACCGTGTTTCTTGCCGAATTCCAGGGCGTCGCGCATGCCCTCCTTGCCCGGCTTGAGCAGTTCCGTTCCCGGTATTACCGGTATCCCGAGGCTCTGCATTATCTGCCTGGTCGAGACTTTGTTGCCCATAGTCCGGAGCACCCGCGAGGGGGGGCCGATGAAGGCTATCCCTGCGTCCTCGCAGGCGGCTGCGAAGTCTGCGTTTTCGGAGAGGAAACCGTACCCGGGGTGGATGGCGTCGGCGCCCGTCTTCCGGGCGGCCCAGATCATTTTATCTATATTGAGGTAATCATCAATGGGCCCCTCGCCGATCATTATCGCCTCTTCGGCAAACCGGATGAAATAAGCATCGCTGTCGGGCTTCTCATAGGCTACAACCGCCTGGAGTCCCAGCTCTTTAATGGCCCTGATTATCCGCAGGGCGACTTCGCCCCGGTTGGCAATCATGACCTTGTTTATTTTCCTGTGTTGCTGCCCGCTCGCAGGCATTTCCAAGCCTTTCTGAAATCAAGTCTCAGCTGAAGCGAAAAGGCTGTATATCATGGAATCGCTCCGCTTTAAAGGGATTACAAACATTCGGCTAAACAATCCAAAATCCACTTTTTTGTCGAATTCTGAATAAATCCTGAATATTAAAGTAAAGCGCTGAACGTGAGGCGGTCTGAATAAGGAATGCCGGGCAAAGGGATATTAGAAAAAAGGAGGAACCGGCCGGATGGACGTTCACCTGCCGCCCTGTGCCGGTATCCTTTGACTCAGCGCCCCGGCGTTATTACAGCGATAATCAGGTTTGGTATGGATTATTTTGACAAGGCATCTATCCCCTTGATTACCCGGTCCGTCAGGTCGATTGCCTTTGTGACGTAAAGGACGACTTTTTCGTTTTTCTCCAGGATGATCGTGTAACCCTCTTCGGCGCCTATCTGCTGTATCACTTTCTGAAGGTTCTTCGAGATGTTCATCTCCAGTTCATCGCGTTTTTGTTTTACTTCGACCTGGACCTCGTCCGCCCATCTCTGGTATTCACGCATTTTGACCTGGTATTCCCTTTCCCTGGCGGATTTTGCCGCGTCAGTCAGCACCGTTGCCTGCCGCTCCATGGATTCCTTCAGGTTTTGCAGTTCATTCTGCCTGGCGGTGATCTGGTTCTGCAGTCTGTCTATTTCCGCTGTGATTGTGGTTTTGGCCTGTTTCCCAGCCTTGCATTCGTTCATAGCCCGGCGGGCATCCACGTACCCGAACTTCAATTCCTGGGCGCTAAGCGCGCCCGCGCACAACAGCCCCGCAATAAGAATGCAGGCAGACACAGTGAAAACTCTCCTGAACATATTCATCTACCCCTCCCGGTAAATTGATTCCTCACGCATACAGCCGCCGCGCCGGCTTTCCGGCCGCGGACGGTCCAGACAATAATTAGTTGCCGTTTGCATATCAACATGTAAAAGGAAAAACACGGGGTGGAAACCTAACTGCGAGCTTTCAGGTGCAGCACCATTTTTTCCAGGCCGTCGAGCGTCAGCTCGAACATGGGGAACACCTGCCGGATCGCTCTCGCAGTCCAGGTGTCGTCCCATTCGCATTCCTGCATCGGATTGATCCAGGCGGCATGGCGGAAAGTCTTCGCCAGGATCTGCAGGTAATCCATGCTGGCCCTCGGTTCCCTCTGGTCAAGGTAAATGGATCCGTTCACGTAGGCAAGCTCATGTGGGGCCATGCTGGCGTCGCCCACTATTATCAGCCTGGTTTCGGGGTCGCTCCTGACGAAATCTTCGACAATGAAAGGCTTGCTCCGGCGCTGGGGGTCCGCAAAGACGCGGCTGTAAATCGTGTTGTGGAAATAATAGATCCTGAGGTCCTTGAACTGGGAGCGGGCGTAGTTGAACAGGGTCTGGACCATTCCGACGTAAGGGTCCATCGACCACCCGCCGTTGTCGATCATGAGGATGATCTTGAGGCGGTCCGCAAGGCGCCGGTCGAAGATGATATCAATCTCCCCGGCATTGCGCATAGTGGCGTAAATAGTCTTGTCCACGTTGACCATGTCGCGCGGGCCGCTGGGGACCATCCGGCGCAGACGTTTGAGGGCCTCTCCGATCTGGAATTCCGTGAGGGGCCCCTCGAGGGAATAATCCTTGTAGCGCCTTTCCAGGGCGACCTTGACCGCCGACTTGTTCCGTGAGGCCCCGCCGACCCGCATTCCGCCGGGGTGGCGGCCGGAATGTCCCACGGGCGACGTCCCGCGGGTGCCGATCCATCTGTTGCCGCCATGGTGGGCCTCGGTCTGTTCCTTGAGACGGTCGAAGAAATACTTGACCAGTTCCTCGGGCGTCATCGCCTTGAGCTTCTCCGGGTCCTCGCCGAGCGCCCTGGCCACGTCCAGCGGGTCCCTGAGCCATTGGTCGAGCATGGCCCGGGCGATTGCCGAGATCTCGAAGTCCTCGGGCTCTTCCAGGGCGACACCGCGGAAGTGATGCGCAAACACCTGGTCGTACAAGTCGAAGTAGCGTTCGCTTTTCACAAGAATGGAACGGGCCGCAGTGTAGAAGTCCTCGATCGAGAGGACAGTCCCAAGACAGAGCGCTTTCTGCAGCCGCAGGTACGACGTCGGAGTAAC
>CAZKYN010000225.1:0-5171 GCA_964556675.1 uncultured Syntrophaceae bacterium | reverse complement strand
CCTCGGATCTCCAGCATTATTATTCTGCCCGAAGGCCCCCGCTGCAGGGGTACGAGTTCTGAAATTGTCCCAAAGTCCAGGCCTGATTTTTGTCGCAGCAGCTCTTCGAGCTCAGAGCGCGAATAGGACACCCGCCAACGGAAGAAATCCGTTCCTCTGTCGTTCTCAGGCAGGATCCGGGCAAGGAGCGCTTCATCCCCGGTATTGCAGAATGCATCGGGACGGGAATGGACCCAGTTGAGGGCCTCCTGCTCGCTCTCGATGGGTTTACAGGGCGAAATCGAATCCGAAATGGATGAAAGATAATCAATATTCCTGTCCTCCCAGGCGGAGCTGAAATTCTCGGTTATCCCGCCGCAGCATTTAAAGTACCTGGCGTCGCATATCTTCCTGTTGGAAACGAGGAATATCCCCCGCGTATCGGCCACGGCCCGCGCGGGAGCGCCGGAGGCGATCCTTGTGATGCCCTGATAGCGCTGGCAGTGGTCGTCGGCGCAGACATCGAACCTGTCGTGGTCCTCGCGGTCGTACCACTTGATGAATTCTGTCACGGAACCGGGTCCGGGCTCGGATCGGGACGGCGGGGCCGTCACAGGCGCCTTTTCTTTTTTCCGGGCGATCATGGCTCCCAGCCAGCTCCTGGAGGCAATGGCATGGGCCTTCAGGAACTCGGCAGGTGCGGACGCGCTCATCTCGGAAGAGATGACGCTTTTAAGATATTCTTCGATCTGAATTTCGTTGATAGCCATCAGGTTTCCATCGGGGCCGCATTCCAGGACGAGCGACCCTTTAAAAACCTGCTTTTCCGCTTTCTCCCAGTGGAAGCCGATTCCGATCCTGACGCCGTGCAGGGAGAAGGTCGAGCCTGCCAGCGGGACCAGTCGGACCTGTCTGGCAGAAAACCGGTTCCCCCCCAGTTTGAGATTAATCGTATTGGAACCGGCGCGGGCCTCAAAAGGGCCGATCACCTGCTTGTTGCGGTACGAAAAGAGGCCGTCGAGGCTGCCGTCAATGGCAGGTGCGCCGAGGATCCCGATTCTGATCAAAGGCTCTTTCATGGTTTTCAATCCAATGCACAATTATCAGAAAGGACAGGGGATTTCAACAGTACAGGCGCTGGTTGCGACATAGATCACATTTTTTAAACATTATTACGATTATTTTGAAATTAACCTTTGCATAAAGGAAATTTATGGACTAGAAACGACAGCTATTCCACTGTGCAACTAATCCGGGAAACGGACAGGCCAGTCATGTTGCAAACTGAATACCCGTCAATAATATTAATAATGTTTGATAAAAAGCGAGGATGTATAATTTGTTAAATCAATATATTAGCATTTACATGTTGCAATATGCATAGTAAATGTGATACTTGTTTACCAACAGTGAAAGCGATTGCTGCATCTGGATTGAATCTCGGGATTTTACTAAACTAACTGGTTATGGCGAGGTAAACTATGAAAGAATCGGAACAGAAAAAGGCTTATCTGAACACAACAATACCCAAGGATCTGCTCAAGTCTCTCAAGATCCTTGCCGCCCATGAAGGTGTGCGCATCAATCACCTCTTGAAAGAGGCGATTCAGGACCTGCTGAAAAAATACGAAAAAAAACACTAAACACGGTCCCGGATCATTCCGCCTTAAGACACTGCCCGGTCTTTCCCCGATCAAAATGCAATTCCGGCCGCCGCTCCAGGCGGCGGATCGGAATCCGCATGGCGCCCTCCCGGCTGCGGAAGGCCCTTCCAGTTCTTGATTTCCGGCGACATGCTGTTTGCTGTTGCAAAGAAAAAGGCTTGACTATTGTTCCTGCATTGAATATAGAAGCCGCGCTGGTTTGATCTTCCTTCCGGTTACATTTCAGGTTGTACTTCGCGCTGATAAATTGACCCTGTGACAATGAAGAAAACCGTCAAGTCATTCATAATGATTCTGGTCCTGGCCGTTATTGCCGTAAACACGTCATATGCGGACCCGGCAACCCCCCGCGCCTACCTGATCAAGGATGTGCCGATCTACCGGCAGGGCTCGGCCGAGTGCGGGCCGACGGCGCTCTCCATGGTCTTGAACTTTTATGGGGTTAAGAAGAGCAAAGACGAGCTGAAAGGGGAACTCAATTTCAGCCCGAAACGGGGCATTTCCCCCGTTTCCATAGTTTTCTTCCCTTTCAGCAAATATGATTTCAAAGGTGAGATCGTCCTCAACAGCACCATCGATGACCTGAAGCTCTGGATATGCCGGAACAGGCCGGTGATTGTCAGGCAGTATGCCAATCTGAACAACAAGCTGTATTCAAAGATCGGCCATTACCGGGTTGCGGTGGGATATGATGACGACAAGCAGGTCGTTTATGTGAACGACCCCGAAAGATCCGAAATATTCCCGATAAGCTATAAAGATTTTTATGAGTTCTGGGACATGACCGATCAGAGCAATTCCACGAAGAATTTCATGCTCGTCCTGATGCCCGTGAAGGCGTCCGGCGCCGGCCGACCCGCGTCCAGCTCCCGTATTTGAACTTTTCAGGCCGGCTCAAAAATAAGCTCGTCATGCAATCCAATGCAGCCGATGACGCTCTGTGCGGCGGGGCAGCCCTTCAGATAAGAGCCGAAAGCCTCGCGAGCTTCGGCCTGCTTCTCTTCCGGGGCCTTGAGGTGGTAGGCGACCCGGATACGGGTGATTTTCAGCACACCCGATACGTCTTCAATATCGCCTTCAACGTCCGCCCGGTATTTGTCCTCCGTGGTGAGGATTTTTTTGCCGGCCAGGAGCCTGGCCAGTGTCCCCATCATTCAGGCGGCGGTCGCGGCGACTATGTGGTCGAGGGTGGCCGCATGCTCCCTTTCGGGTTCAACCTTGTAGAATTTCTTGATGCCGCCGTGCACGCCGTACCAGATGGGCGAATCGAATCCTTCGATCACGGCCCTGCGGGTGGGACCGTTTTCCCTGACAATCCTGATCCTGGATGTGTGGACAACCTCTCCCATCCCAACTCCTTTCCCGGCAGTAACGTCAGGCCGGTTTGCGTCTTCGTTTGCTTTTCGGAACGGGTTTCTCTCTCAGCAGAATGTATGTCGCACCGGCGCCTCCGTCGTGAGAAGCCGCGCTGGTGAAGGCTATTACCCACTTGCGCCAATGGCTCCGGGTGAGCCATTCGCGGACCTTGGCTTTCAGCACCGGCTCGCCCGGCGATGACAATCCCCTGCCGTGGACCACCAGGACGGCCCTCTTTCCGGAATAGATCGACTTCTTGAGAAAACCCTCGAATTCCTCGCGGGCCTCGGAAGAATTAAGCCCATGCAGGTCCAGGTTGGCCTGGATCGAGAAATCTCCCCGGTGCAGGCGCTTAGCCATACCGGGGTGAACGTTATAGCCCGTCCCCTCCATGTACTCGGGAGTGTCGGCTACCGAATATCCTTCTCCCTTGAGGACCAGATTCATAAGCTTTCGGACCTGCAGGGATTCGGAATCATCGGGCACTATTGCGAAAGCTGCGGGGCTGCGGCCCCCAATCCTCTCGCCGCCTGTCAGACGCTCCACGCCGGACATGGCTTCGAGAAAGATCGCGTCTTCTTTCTGAGGATCGGCAGGGGCGGAGTGGTCCGGCTTTGGAGACGGTTTGCGGGCGGAAATGGGCTCTATTTTCCTGTCGAGATTGGAAAAGGGGCTGAATTTGAGACGGGATTCGGGAAGGCTCATGATACGCTCCTCCTATAATCGCCGCGATTATATCAGACGGACCCAGCCGATCAAGAGTTAAATATTCCGAAGAAGGCGGGGAATCCGAACCTGTAACGTACGAGGACTTCGGGCGAAAGGCCTTTCGATTCTGCGTTGAGGATAGATGAGATATCGGCATCGACGCCGTTGACTGCCGTTTTGGGAAGCATCTTCCAGGAAGAGGCAATATCGAGGATGGTCGAACGGGACTCGGATTCCAGGTCGGCCAGGCTCTCAACAAGCTTCTGCAGGTGCACCGATTCCTCCCACAGCGGGACAAAATAGAAGTCCACCTCGCCGCTGAAAAAAAGCCTCAGCCAGATCTCATAGTCGGCCTGGCCGGGCTTGTGGATCCCGACTGCGTAGCCCAGAAGTTCGCCTTCCTCGTCCGATTGGCCTTCCGGCTGGATGGAGACGACGGGGAGCGGAAGATCTTCGGCCAGGGTGCCGCTTTTTCGGTCCTTGATTTTGTCCATATAGGAATCCACCAGCATGAGCAGCATCGAAAGCCAGTCGTAGGCAAGCAGGAACGGTATCCGGTTCCCCTTGGGAAGAGAGTCGAGCCCCACCGTTTCCGACCATTCGATCTGCACTTCCCGGTCGCCCTGCTTCAGGTAATTATAAAGGGCCTGCCAGAGGATTATGAAATTGGCCATGGAAAGCGACAGGCTGTCCATGAATTCGGGGGCGGCCCCGCCCGGGTAGGCGGCCATGATGACACGCTGGTTCAGGAAATTTATTCCATTGCCGAGGGTCCCCAGGTCGTCTTCGCTGTCGGCCCGCCACAGCCTCTCCATGAGGTCGCGGATGTCCTTCATACCGAGCATGGAGGCGAGTTTGATGATTGTGCCGGAGGGGAGGTCCAGAAGCCTATAAGTATGCTCCGGCCTCAGGTTATTGAGCCTGTACGCCTGCTTCCCAAGGTCGTCGCGTCCGGCGCTGACCTCCGCAAGCATCTGTTCGGTAACGGATTGACTGTTTTCATTGAAAAGCAATACCGGCATTTCCTAAACCTTAGAAACTGGATTTTATATCCGCCAGGGCGCCTTCGATAAGAGACCGGATTTCATGGAGCCTTCTCTCGGACTGCGCCTCGAACCGGAGCACCAGGACCGGTTGGGTGTTGGAGGCGCGGATCAGCCCCCAACCGTCCCGGAAGGGGATCCTCACGCCGTCGATGTCAATAATTTCCATCTTGGCGCGAAAATGGTCTTTCAGCGCATCCACCACCTTGAATTTGATGCTGTCCGGGCAGTCCACCCTGATCTCAGGGGTGTTGAAGACCCGGGGGACATCGGCAAGCAGGGCGCTGAGTTTCTCCCCCGACGAGGAAAGTATCTCCAACAGCCGCATTGCCGCATAAATCGCGTCGTCATAGCCGTAGTACCGGTCTGCAAAAAACAGATGCCCGCTCATCTCGCCGGCCAGTAAAGCCTTTTCTTCCTT
>CAZKYN010000224.1:0-5285 GCA_964556675.1 uncultured Syntrophaceae bacterium | reverse complement strand
AGTGTACCCGTACCAGAGCACCTGGGCGAGCATCTGGTTGTCGAAGACAAAGTCATCCGAATTCTTGTCCAGGGGCAGGTCGAGAAGGAGTCTCCTGGAAAAGGCCCTGTAGCCGGTATGGTACTCGGATAATTTGGCACCCATCAGCGCATTCTCCGCCAGGGTCAGGAACCTGTTGGCGACATATCTCCACAGGGGCATTCCCCCCTTCAGGGCGTATCCCCCGAGAATCCGGGAAGCAAGCACGCAATGGTACAGTTCATTGCCGATCAGGGAAGCCATAGCCGGGATCAGCTTGGGGGTATACTGGTAATCCGGATGGACCATGATGGCTATATCCGCGCCTCGTTCAAGCGCCATCCTGTAGCAGGTTTTCTGGTTGCCCCCATACCCGCGGTTTTCGGGATGCCTGTACACAATGGTATTAGGCAGGGATCCGGCAATTTCCAGGGTCTCGTCATGGCTGGCGTCATCGACTACGATTACTTCATCGACGACCCCCTGGGACATGACTTCCGAGTAGGTGATTTGCAGCGTACCCGCGGCATTATACGCCGGCATGACGACGACAACTTTTTTGCCCTTGAACATCTTTTCCTGCTTTGCTGATTTCAGAAAACCCCTATTTCAAAATACGATTGTTTGTCAATCAAAATAAAAATTTCCCGGTAAATCGGTGCCCCAAAATACGTTTGCGTCCCCTCGGCGGTTTTCCAAGTGGTTCCCCTATAGGAAGGTGAGATCCAGTCTTGAAAACCTGGATATTTATTCCTCTCAGAGAAATCGGGAATTGGGCATTGCTGGATAAAACGTCTGAAGGATAAAAAAGCAAAACAATTTATCCGGAATCCGGGCTGCGCACTCCGTTGCTGAATCGCCTGATAAGTCCTGCGGTTCCGGATCGATTTGCAACCAGGCGGATCGAGAAGCGTATCGTAATATCCCCGCGGGAAAGGCCGGATCGCGGACGGGCCTGATCAGACGTTTCCGACGTGCGAGTCGTAAGGTCTTTGTCTGCTTCAAGGCTCCATCGGTTTGAAGATGCCGGCCGCTGGTTTCCGTGACTTTCCCGGCTATTCGATCTCCTTATCCTTGAACAGGGAACGGAAAAACGGGTCCCGGCTGCCCTTCACATATATACTGCTGATCAAAACCCAATTTGGAGAGAAGATCAAAGTCAGGCGGTCATATTTCCACAGGCGGCCATAACCCGACAAACTGAGGTCGGGGCCGGCGGACTCGCCCACCGGAAACCCCAGGCTCACCTGGGCGCCGGTGTAGAAACCGTTCTCGTAAATCAGCGCCACCCTGCCCTCCATGTCAATAATATTTTCCGGGGCGCCGTAAAGCTTCAGGGCATCCTGAAGAGTTGATTGGTTTACTAACAATTGCGGCGGGGCCGGAACGGAATTGCCGATATTGGCCTTTTCGATCCGCAGCGAAACGCAGCCCGACACAACCAGGATAAAAATGACAAGGGCAGATATGAATTTAAAACGGCATCCCATAGGCCGCCTCTGACGCGTTCAATGAGCTGCCGTAATGCGTGAGGACATCGTTCTTGTCAAAAAAGAACACGACCTGGTCGTACTTCCTGTCGTAGTTGGCAAACGTGACCAGGACGAGGTACACAACAGTGCCCTTGCTTGTGCTCCTCGTGTACATATAGGCGTTCCCGTTTGACAGCTTAACGATCTGAGCAGGCGCCCCGAAGAGCTGTGTAACCTGGCCCGCGGTAGTCTTCCCGGGCACAACGGAGTTGAGCGATTTCGGGTCGAAGGGCCGGAAATCACGGTCGCGCCCGATCACGGCGCAGCCGTTTGCCGTAATCAAAAAAAAGACAGCCGCAAAGAATAAAATCTTTCTCATTGTGAATCCTTTTTAAAGTTCATCCATTCTGATTTCACTTCTGCGGTTAATATCATATAACGGTTGAAACTCCAATTTTTTAGAAAACAGGGAAACAACAAGTTAGTTATTGCTGAAAATTTATATTTTTTCGTTTTTTTCCGAATAGATTAGATGTATTGAAAATCAGCTAAAGTGAAATTCTGGTTGCAAAAACAGAATAAAACATGTTTAAAGGCAATAATTTCCGGAAACAAAGTGCCCCAGACCCCATGGAGAAATGATGCTGAAGAGAATCCTGCTCATTTTGTCGTGCGTTATTTTCCTGTTATGCAGCGTTCCGTTTTGCTCCGCTTATGAAGATGAATTAAATTCCATGTCCCAGGGGCTTACCCGGGATATTATAAAGAGCGGCAAAAAAAGGGTGGCCGTTGTTGATTTTACCGACCTGAAGGGGAACATAACCGAGCTGGGACGTTTCATATCGGAAGAGCTTTCGGTCAATTTGACCAGAAATTCCAGTAGATACGAGGTCATCGACAGGGCGCATTTAAAGGCAATCATGACGGAACAGAAGTTTGCTGCTTCCGGGCTTGTTGACCCCCAGACTATCAAGGAAATCGGGAAAATAGCGGGCGTGGACCTCCTTGTGACCGGTCTGCTGACCCCGTTTGGCGACAGCATCAGGATCTCGTGCAAGATACTCTCGACAAAAACCGCCAAAGTCCTCAATGCAAGAAAGGTTGACATCGCAAAAACAAGATCAATAGAGAACATGCTCGCCCAGGGTCTCGAACAGGGGGTCGAGCCGGTTTCAAAGCCTGTGACCGCTCCCTCACCGGCTCCGGAGCCAAAGAAAGAGGCCCCGATCCAGCCGGTAGCGCCGCCTCCGGCAAAGCAGCCCGAAGCTCCGCCCCAGAAGGCGCCCGAGGTGAAGCCCGCCGAGTCAAAGCCGCCTGAAGCGCCGAAGGGCTACAAGGTGATCGCATCCAGGGCGGAGGACGATTATCTTTACGAATTGCGCGGCGTCAGCATCTCCGGGAGCGACATAGTGTGCACGGTCCAGGTGACCAACAAGGCCAGCTACTGGCGAAACGTGATCTTTTACGCAGACCGTTCGCGGTATACAAAATCGAAAATGACGGGCGGCAATGGCTCGGACTATGAAGTGACCGAGATTTACAGGTATGACAACGACCAGCATTACCAGATCAGGGAGGGCGAAAGGATCACGCTTCTGTCCGGCGGCTCTGTGACACTGCAATTCGTGTTTAAAAACGTGCCGAACATGAGGACTGTCAAAGCTCTCGGAATCCACACGTACTCCGGAACCCGCACTTTCGTTATCTACAAGTGGCGCGAGCACGATGTTTTTTTCAACAATTTAAAGCTGTCCCGGAACTGAGACTGGAAGCTCAAATCCAGGTATAGGCTAAACAGGTTTTTTAAGGCTGGCTTTCAGGATGCCGGTTTAAGCAGCCGCAGGCACTCCGCTTTTTTCCCGGGATTTCTGATCACTTACCCCGACAGCCATTTTGTTTGATCGCACGGATTATCGGGCGGCGGAAATAATATGTTTTTTTGAAAGGCATGAGATGGACGAATTAATTCAGGAACTGAAAGTAAAGGTCATAGAAACACTGGGGCTTCTCCATATAGAGCCCGACAAACTGGACCCCGACGCACAGCTGATCGGGGGCGAAATCGGCATAGATTCCATAGATGTCCTGGAACTTGTAATGATGATAGAAAGGGACTATTCGGTCAGGATTGACAACAAGGAGGTTGGAGAAAAAATATTCGCAAGCCTCAGAAAACTTGCGGAATATATTTACGAAAATCGCCCCCGATAACCGGACGCGAGGCTATAAAACGAGCAGGGGCAAACCGCGCCTATCCGCAATCTCGGGCTGACATCCAATTATGAGTCCCGGACCCTCTCAAATCGTTTGGCCCAGGCCGGGGTATAACAGTTGCGCTCCATTCCCAAACTGGCCGGTCCCGGTCAGCCGACGCCGGACCTGTTGTGTTCTGCGGGATAAAACCACACCCGGGGCATATTGAATCCGAAATGCCCGATATGTAAAAAAATTATTGAAAAACACTTAAGAACTGAGATATTCACACACACTAAAGCTTTAAAGCAGGCAGCCGGGGGCTGACCCGTTCGGATGGCGGCTTTTCGCTATTCGGACAGTATTGGTTCCGGAACGTCTGCGCCGGGTCGACGAGAATTTGCCTTTTTGGGGAACGACCCGGAATTGAGGAGCAAAAATTTTATTGGCCCAGGAGTTGGAAGAAAAAATGTCTGATGATTTAAACGGTATCATCCTGAATGTTGCCAGGATAATTATAAATGAACTCAAGCTGGAAAACATCACCGCTGAAACGTTCGACCCCGACCTGGACCTCGTTGATGAACTCGGTGTGGACAGCATGGATATAGCGACCGTGGCCCTTGTAATCCAGGATGAATACGGAATCACCATCGAAGAGGAAGACTACCCCGGGTTAAAGAACGTCCGGCTGCTGTCCGAGTATATATTTAACAAGCTGGGCGGGAAAGCCGATACCGTTTAAAAATCAATGCAGATCACCAGTCAGAAACCGCAAACCAAGTGGAAATTCTCCGATCTCCTGTCTGAGACGGCCGTCCGGGACCGTTGGGAAAAAGTCCGGAAGTATTTTTTCCTGCGCGAATCGACTTACGATATGACCAATCGCTGCAACATGCGCTGCGATGGTTGTTATTATTACGAAGGGGAGAAGCAGTTCTCGCAGGACCACAGGGACCCGGATGAATGGCGAAGCCTCATGGGGCGGGAGAAAGCCCGGGGCATAACATATGTCGTTCTGGCCGGGGCCGAGCCGTCCCTCGTCCCCGAGCTTCTGCAGGTGTGCTACGAAGAGATGCCGCTGGGCTGTATAGCCACCAACGGCCTGCAGCGGATTCCCGAGTCCGTCGGATACAAGATCCACATATCCGTCTGGGGCGACGACCGGACGAGCCTGAGGGTAAGGCGCTCGAAAAACCTGCTGAAAAGACAGCTCGAAAATTACAGGAACGACCCGCGGGCCGTTTTCATATATACTTTCACAAGGGAAAATATCGAAGAAATACATACAGTCATGGAAGCATTGTCCGCGAGCGGCTGCAAAGTGAGCTTCAATATTTTTTCCCCGCCGGTCGGCTACAAGGGTTCCCTTGCCCATAACGAGAAATCCCTGGCCCAAGTGCGCAGCACAGTTATCAGGCTGATGTCCCAGTATCCCGATCACGTCCTCTATTCCTACTACAATGCGGTTGCCCACACCCACAGGTCCGGTCTCCATGACCTGTATTCCTGCTCTTATCCCCGGATGAACACCTCTACCGACCTGGGGCTCGGACGGAGTTTCAGGCAGTACCGCGCCGACCTGTCCTGGGACAGGAGCGT
>CAZKYN010000223.1:0-5367 GCA_964556675.1 uncultured Syntrophaceae bacterium | reverse complement strand
CGCGGGGGCCTTTCATCAAGGTCAATTGCGCCGCCCTTCCCGACACCCTGATCGAGAGCGAACTCTTCGGACATGAGAAAGGCTCGTTCACGGGCGCCATCCGGCAGAAGATCGGCAAATTCGAGCTTGCCAATAAAGGGACCATTTTCCTGGATGAAATAGGCTCGATCGGGATGGATGTCCAGGTGAAGCTCCTCCGGGTGCTGCAGGAAAAAGAATTCGAGAGGGTGGGAGGATCCCATACGATAAAGAGCGATGTCAGGATAATCGCCGCGACCAACAAGAATCTCGAAGAGGCCGTCGCAGCCGGCGAATTCCGAGAGGACCTTTATTACCGGCTCAATGTCTTCCCGATATACCTGCCGCCTCTGCGCGAGCGGAAAACCGACATCCTCATGCTCGCCGATTTCTTCCTGGAAAAGTACGCGTCGGAAAACCACAGGCACGTCCGGAGCTTTTCCAAGACGGCCATCGACATGCTCATGCAGTACGACTGGCCCGGAAATGTCCGCGAACTGGAGAACTGCATCGAAAGGGCCGTCCTGCTTTGCGAGGACGACCACATGATCCAGACATACAACCTCCCGCCCACGCTCCAGAGGGTCAGGGTCTCGTCCCTCTCGCCGGGAGCTACCCTTCAGGACACCGTCGAGCACCTCGAGCGCGAAAAAATGCTCGACGCCCTGAAGACGACGCGGGGCAACATGGCCAAGGCCTCCCAGATACTCGGCGTGACGGAGCGCAAGTTCGCGTACCGCGCAAAGAAGTACGGGATCGACTTCCACCAGTTCCGCTGAATCCGTTGAAAAACATCCATCTGCTCAAGTTGCGCTGCGGACCTCATCGTCATTTAAACGCATCGCCTCTTGAGCGCTTCTGGAAAACATCTTTGAACGGCCTTAATCAATATGAGTGGGGGTGCATGCAATACGCCCCTGCATTCTCTTATGATTCGCCCCTTTATTTTTCCCTTTTAAATTTACCCCAGCTTATATAATTATCCTCACCGGAGATTCCCATGGACCACTTCGACATAACCATAATCGGCGCGGGGGTGATCGGGCTTGCCGTTGCGGCCCGGGTTTCGCGGCGCAGGCGCATTAACGCGCTCGTGCTGGAGAAAAACGATTCCTTCGGCATGGAGACGAGCAGCCGCAACAGCGAGGTCATCCATGCCGGGATATACTACCCGCCCGGTCTCCTGAAGACGCGTCTTTGCCGGGAAGGCAATCCCTCCCTTTTCCAATATTGCGAAAAGAAAAATATCCCCCACCGGCGCACCGGGAAACTTATAATCGCCGTCGAGGATTCGGAAGAAGAGGACCTGCTCCGACTGAAAGCGCAGGCCGGAGAGAACGGGGTGGACGACCTGAAAGCGGTCAGCGCAAGCGAAGTGCGGCGGCTGGAGCCTTCCGTGAAAGCAATAATGGGCCTGCATTCGCCCTCGACCGGAATAATCGACTCGCATTCGCTGATGAGGTCTTTCATGATCGAGGCCGAATCGGCGGGGACGATATTTGCTTATCGCTCGGAAGCAACCGCCATCGCGATGCGTCAGGGCTGCTACGAAATCGAGATCAACAGGGAGCACCGGATCCGGTCGACATCCATAATCAACTGCGCCGGGCTTTATGCGGATAGTATAGCCGCGCTTGCCGGAATGGATGTCGAGGGGCTGGGCTACCGCCTCAAACCCTGCAAGGGCTCTTATTTTTCGGCAAGCCCCTCGCCCCGCTTGAGCATGCTCGTTTACCCCGTCCCCGTCCGAAACAATGAAGGGCTCGGGGTCCATGCAACGATCGACCTGGGGGGACGGGTCCGCTTCGGGCCGGATACGGAGTATGTCACCGCAATCGATTATGCCGTAGACCCCGGCAGGCGCGGCAAATTTTTCGAGGCGGTGAGCAGGTATTTGCCTTTCTTAAAGGAGGAATCCCTCGCCCCGGATATGAGCGGCATCCGGCCCAAGCTGCAGGGCCCCGGAGAGCCCTACAGAGATTTCGTCATCTGCGAAGAGTCCGCAAAGGGTTATCCCGGATTCGTAAATCTGATCGGGATCGAATCTCCCGGACTGACTTCTTGCATTCCCATAGCCGAACTAGTGTGCGGCATGTCGCTTTAAAATAACGCGATTTTTGATTGTGAGGATCCGACGACCGCGCACATGCACATGGATCCTGTCTTCCTGGAGTCAATTGTGGACGCCATTCTTCAAATTTTGTAGCTTTCGAACCTAAATCCATGCTGACGGGAAACTCCGTCAGAAATCGGGGCTTGGGGAAAACCTGCCAAGATAAAAATATTTTCGGGACTATATGAAATTAAAAGATTTGGGATTTGATCAATGGTTTGAAGCTCATTCCGCCGAATTTCGTCAGGAGGGCTGCAGCTTTGCTCGCGTCTCCGCAGTTGACCGCCGCTCAGATCATCGCAAAAGCACAACATAATTGTAGTTATTTCCGCAGTTTGTTACCTCTTTGTAAACTTCCGTTCCGAATCACTTTCTATTAATTCAACAATTCCGGCGTATTTCCGGGTTTAACCGCTGGCATCCTGATTGCATTTTATAAGGTCACTATTTTCCGGAGGCGACAAAATGAATTCCGGTGACACTGTTTGGGTGCTTATTTCCTCGGCCCTGGTGTTTCTGATGACGCCGGGCCTGGCTTTCTTTTACGGCGGCCTTGCCAGGAGAAAGAATGTCCTTTCCATCCTGATGCAATGCTTCATCATCATGTGCATTGTCGGGATACAATGGGTAGTGATCGGATACTCCCTTGCCTTCGGTCCCGATACGGGACTGGGCATCATCGGCGGCCTGGACTGGGCCGGCCTGAAAAACGTGGGGATCAAGCCTTTTGACGAATACGCCAAGACCATACCCCATCTCGCGTTCATGATCTTTCAGGCAATGTTCGCCATAATCACCCCGGCCCTGATGATCGGAGCGTTTGCGGAGAGGATAAAGTTTTCCGCGTTCTGCCTTTTCACGGTGCTCTGGGCGACCGTCGTCTATGACCCTATCGCGCACTGGGTTTGGGGTCAGGGCGGCTGGCTCAAGGGCCTGGGGGCTCTTGACTTCGCGGGCGGCATAGTCGTCCATGTGAGTTCCGGATTCTCAGCCCTGGTGATGGCTGTCCTGATCGGCAGGCGCATAGGCTCGGAGAGCGGTTCCTTCACGCCCCACAACCTGCCCTACACTGTGCTGGGCGGGGCGCTGCTGTGGTTCGGGTGGTTCGGGTTCAACTCGGGAAGCGCCCTGGCAGCGGACGGCATTGCCGTGAATGCTTTCGTGACGACCAATATCTCGGCGGCGGCAGCGGGTCTTACCTGGGCCGTTATCGAATGGCAGAGGCACAGGACTCCCACGACCCTGGGCGTAGTCACGGGCGCGGTGGCCGGACTCGTCGCGATAACGCCTGCATGCGGCTTCGTGAGCCCGCTTTCGGCCATTCCGATCGGCATTCTGGCTTCGGTTTTCAGCTATCTGGCCGTGACCGTTCTGAAGCCGAAACTCGGCTATGACGATTCGCTCGACGTCTTCGGCGTGCACGGGGTAAGCGGCCTATGGGGAACCCTGGCCACAGGGATCTTCGCGGAAAAGATAATCAATGGAGCCGGGGCAGACGGCCTGCTGTTCGGGAATATGAAACTTTTTCTGGTCCAGAACCTTTATTTCCTGGCGTGTGTCGCCTACGCCGTGATCATGACCTGGGCGCTGTACAAGGCAGTTAACGCGTTCATGTGCATCAGGGTTGAAAAGAAAGACGAACTGATCGGCCTCGACCTGACCCAGCACAGTGAAGCGGCATACACTGTAATCGAATGAGGAGGACGCGATGAAATACATAATAGCAATAATACAGCCCCACAAACTGGAGGAAGTGAAACGGGCGCTGGAAGAGGTTGAAGTCAGCCAGATGACGGTCTCGAACGTCCTGGGCTGCGGACGGCAGAAGGGGGTCACCCGTATATACCGCGGCAACAAGGAGGCGGGCAACCTCCTGAAGAAAATAAAAATCGAGATTGCCTGCAACACGGAGCATGTCAAACTGGTCGTTGATGCCTTGACCGGGGGAGCGCGGTCGGGAGAAGTGGGGGACGGCAAGATATTCGTCCTGGACCTCCTGGATGCCCTGCGCATCCGCACCGGGGAAAAAGGCGATTTTGCCATAGCTTAGGGCCATAGCTTAGCAGCTTTTGATTTCCGGATTCAAACCGGCGCGCCCGCAGGGGCGCGCCTTTTGGCGTATCTAATTCAAGGAGTGCTCAATGGTAAGGGCGATAGTAACCGGGGCGGGAAGGCTGATGGGCGCACTGATCATGCGCCATATCTATAATTCCGACGGCATCGAGATCGCCGGGGCAATGGAGCGGGAAAGCCATCCCCTGATCGGGACCGATATCGGCGAAGTTATAGGGATGGACAGGACCGGCCATATCATAACCGATCGCTTTGATATGACCCGGCGGGAAGCGGACGTCATCATAGATTTCATCCCTCATGAGACCAGGCTCAAGTACCTGCGCATTGCGGCGGAAAGAAACATCCCCATTGTGATCGGCACTGGAGGCCTGGATGAAACCGAACTGGCCGCTATTCTGGATTTGTCCGCCCGGACGCGGTGCATACTCGCGCCTCACATGGGATATGACGACATATTCGCATGGTCGGCGATCAGGGCCGCCAAATGGATCGTGTACCAGAAAAACGGGTTGTATGATCTGCAGGACATAAGGGGTCTTTAGCGGGGGACCCTGTATTAATTTTGTCATCCTGAGCAAAAACGGTGGACAAGAGGGGATTGTCATCCTGAGCGAAGCGAAGGATCTTTCTTTATTAAAATAGATTCTTCAGTCGCCGTCGCTCCTTCAGAAGGACAACCGGAAAAGATTATTGGCAGGGCGCATTACGATACGCCCGCAAAATTTTTAATTTAAGTCCCTTACCGGGACGGAAAGGCATTATTTATGGGCCAGATAAATACGGGCGACACCGCATGGATCCTCGTGTGCTGCTCTCTTGTGCTGATGATGACGCCCGCCCTCGGGTTTTTTTACGGAGGGATGGTGCGCCGAAAAAACGTCCTCTCAACCCTTACCCTTAGTTATGTCTTTCTGGCGCTGATCGGTGTCCAGTGGGTGCTTTTCGGCTACTCCCTGGCGTTCGGCCCCGATATCCAGGGCATAATCGGCGGACTTGACCTTTTCGGCCTGCAGGGAGTGGGGGCCATGCCAAACCCGAACTACTCCAGGACAATACCCGAAGCGCTCTTTGCGGCGTTTCAGATGATGATTGCGGTCATTACCCCCAGATCGGAAGGGCGGCGGGTAGGGAAAGGGGGTAGGACTCCGGGTAGGATGTGG
>CAZKYN010000222.1:0-5372 GCA_964556675.1 uncultured Syntrophaceae bacterium | reverse complement strand
CTCATTTCCTTTTCAATCTCTCAGGATTAATTTAAAGGCTGGGGTCTTATATCAGGATGGGGTTGTCGCGTCAAGTTGATACTGGCGCGAACTTCGAGAGCGTATGTGTGCAGCGCAACGCAGCAGATGAGCCTTTCACATAATCAGGCCGTTTAAAAAGGCTTAGACGCAGGACGCGTAAAAACCGGATCGCGAGGCGTACAGGTAAATACGTTAAGCGATGAGGTTTGAAGCGCAACGCAGCAGATGAGCGTTTTTCAACAGTCCGGCTTTAATGGAGGATATGGCCGATCCTGCCCCACCTCGGGCTGTGGTCGTCGCTGTCCCATGACCAGTAGATCATGAAGGCTTCCCCCAGGACATCCTTGAGTTCGACAACTCCCCAGAAACGACTGTCATAACTCTGGTCCCGGTTGTCCCCCATGACGAATATGGACCCTTCCGGCACCTTTACCGGACCCATGTTGTCCCGCGGCTGCATTGCCCCGGGGTAGACCGTGGGGTCAACGTAAACGCCCTTCTTGTCCTCGGAAAGGACGTCGTTGACGAAGATTTCCTTGTTCCTGATCTCTATCGTATCACCCCCGACGGCAATAACCCTCTTTATAAAATCCTTGTCGCGGTCCTGGGGATAAATGAAGACCACTATATCGCCCCGCTCCGGCTGGCTTATCGGGATAAGGGTCGAACGGACAAACGGGATCTTGACCCCATATATGAATTTGTTCACCAGGATGTGATCGCCGACCTGCAATGTCGGTTTCATGGACCCAGACGGTATCTTAAACGCCTGTACGACGAACGTGCGGATGAAAAAAGCGATCAGGATGGCAATGATGATCGCCTCTGCATACTCTTTAACTTTTTTATTCATATAAACCCGATCTGACCGCGCCTCAGGAGTAGATTTCGGAAAGGACGATCAGGACCATGGCGATCCCGCACACTCCCTTGACCAGGACCCTGGCTGCGCAGCCGAAAATGTTTTTATAAGTCAGAGATTTCTGATGTTTCTGCCTGAATATCTCAACAGTGAGGTTCGCCGCCGTTCCGCCCAGCAGGATCCCCGTCACGGCGCCCAGCCCGAACAAAAACGGGGTCAGGATCGCTGCTCCCGCAATCCCGCCGAAAGTCGATGCAAACAGGCCGGATTTCGAAAATCCGGACCCCCTCGCCCCGCTCATTATGAAAAGCACATCCAGGGACTCGGAAACCACCGTTATCATTGCCAGCACTCCCAGGATTTTCAGCCCCAGCACACTGAATCCCGTCACGGCGGAGTAGACGAGAGCGGCTCCAAAGATGATCAGGGTGCCCGGAAGGCCCGAAAGTATGGAGAACAGGCCGACAAAAAGCACGAGGACGAATACGGTCAGTCCTGTAACGGCGAGAGCTGACAAATCAGGCAGCCTTCCTTATCCTTTTTCCCGGTTTGTATTTTTCCCAAATAAGCACCAGCGGGCTCGCTATGAATACTGTAGAATACATTCCGACAATTACCCCTATAAGCAGGACGAATGCGAAATCGTGGATAACGGAACCCCCGAAAAAGAACAGAGCCAACAGCACCAGGAACACTGTGAAAGCAGTGAGGACGGTCCGGCTCAGGGTTTGATTTACGCTCAGGTTTACAATCTCGGCGAGATCTTTCTTTATATTTTTTCTCGCGTTTTCCCTTATCCTGTCGAAGATTACGACAGTATCGTTTATGGAGTAGCCTATAATCGTCAGAAGAGCGGCAATGATCGTTAATGTAAACTCCTTGCCGAGGACGGTCAAAACGGCCGTCGTCAGGATCACGTCATGAAGCAGGCATATGATACCTCCCAGGGCATAACGGAATTCATACCTCCAGCTTATGTAAATCAGCATCCCGATCCAGGCCATGGTGATCGCCATAATGCCTTTCTTGCGGAGGTCCTCGCCTGCCTTAGGTCCTACCATCTCAACCCTCCGCACCTCGAAAGAGCCTTTGCCGTATATGGATGACAGCGACTCCTCGATCCTGTCCGATATGCCTTTCAAGTCGGAACTCGACAGATCTGTCTTTAGGAGGTATTCGTTATCCGAACTGGGACCTATTTGCTGAATTGAACTTCCTTCCATGTTGATCAAGCGTAAAGATTCCCTGATCTTGTCTATATTGGTAGGGCTCTTGAACCTGATCTGCATTATGGTTCCGCCGGCGAAATCAATCCCAAAATTCAGTCCGTGGACGACTAAGTAGCCGATACTGAGTATCATGGCCACTGCCGTAATATAGAAGGCAAATTTCATCTTGCCTACGAAATCGATATTTATTCCTGATTTGACAAATTCGATCATTTGAATTCTCCTGCTCTAAATGCTTATCGCTTTAACTTTTCTGTTCCAGATCAGGTAATCGAAAATGATCTTGGTGACAAAAACAGCCGTGAACAAGCTGAATATGAGGCCAACGCTGAGCGTTACTGCAAAGCCTTTTATCGGGCCGGTCCCGAACTGGAACATAAGCACCGCCGAGATCAGGGTAGTTATATGGGTATCGAGGATGGTGATGAAAGCCTTGGAAAACCCCGCTTCTATTGCCGCCCGAGGTGATTTCCCGAGTCTTATCTCCTCTCGCGTCCTCTCGAATATCAGCACGTTTGAATCAACCGCCATACCGACAGTCAACACCATTCCCGCTATGCCTGGCAGCGTCAGCGTGGCATTCAGGAGCGACATCGCCCCCAGTGTCAGGATGACGTTGAGCAGGAGAGCGACATCGGCAATCAATCCTGAAGCTTTGTAGTAGACGCCCATAAATATGATTACCAGGAGAGTGCCTATGATCATCGATCTGATGCCTGTTTCAATGGAGTCCTGTCCCAGCGAAGGCCCGACCGTGACCTGTTCGAGAATTCTCACGGGGGCGGGAAGCGCTCCGGAACGCAGCGCGATTGCGAGGATCTTGGCTTCTTCTTCCGAGAACGATCCCGTGATCTGGGCGTCTCCGCCTGATATCCTCTCCTGGATGACGGGAGCCGAGTAGACCACGCCGTCAAGGACTATGGCCAGCCTTCTCTTTACGTTTTCCGCCGTGATCCTGTCGAATTCCCTGGCACCCTCGGGCTTGAATTTAAGGGCCACATAGGGCTCTCCGAAACGGTCGCTGATGGCGACGCGCGCCGTTTCAACTGAATCGCCGGTCAGGACGGCCCTGTTTTTCAGCAGGATTGGGATCTCCGACATCCGGCCTGTTTTCCGGTCGATCCGCTTTTCATTGAGGACGATATCCCCCGGAGGTACCATCCCCCTCATCGCAGCCCCTATATCTCCTTCCTCATCGACCAGCATGAACTCGAGTCGCGCCGTCTTGCCTATTAATTCGATAGCGCTGCGGGAGTCCTTGATGCCGGGAAGCTGGATGGCTATGCGGTCTTCGCCCTGGGGTGCGATCTCCGGTTCGGTCACGCCGAACTGGTCGATCCTGTTGCGGATGGTTTCCAGACTCTGCTCGACGGCATGTTTTTTGACATCCTCGGCCCTCTTGTCCTTCATCTTCAGGGCTACCTTTTCCCGGCCCTCCACGATATCTGAGGACTTGACCTCCAGGTCCGGGTACTGCTCCTTTATAATTTTGTTGAATTCGGAGACCGAATCCTTATCCGTGATTTCCAGCGAAATGGTGCCGGCCGCCGACCGCTCGACATTGCGGAAGCGAATCTTACGGTTCATGAGCACCTCTTTCATATCAGAAGCATACCTGTCCAGGGTGCTTTCAATCGCTTTCTGGGTTTCGACTTCCAGCACCAGGTGCATGCCGCCCTGGAGGTCAAGGCCCAGCCTGAGTTTTTCGCTGGGCAAGTACTTCTTCCAAAGATCCGGGACGGTTGTGAAAGAAGGAACAAGGTAGACAACTGCAGCCGCTGTTACCAGCAGGGTGATTATTACTCTGAGCTTGATATCATTGAGCATGTATTCAGCCTTTTCCCTCCTCTTTTTCCGCTTTCTGGGCCACGGCGGATATATGCGTCCTGGCCACCTTTACCCGTACCTTGTCGGCGATTTCGATGGTCACAACCGCATCGGTCAGGCCCGTGACTTTGCCGTACAGGCCGCCCGAGGTCACGACTGTGTCGCCGTGTGTTATGTTCTGGATCATTTCCCGCAATTCTTTCTGCTTTTTCTGCTGAGGACGGATAATAAGGAAGTAAAAAATAACAAATATAAGGCCCATCATAATAATGAACTGGTAATCCCCTCCCGGGGCTCCCGACCCGCCCGACTGTCCCATTGCGTATGCAACGCTCATCGATTTCCTCCTGTCATTTCAGATCTGGAGACTTCAAATGCCCGCCGAAAATCATTGTAAGCACCTTCCGTGATTGCGATGCGGGCCCGCTCCATTAATTTCATGTAAAATCTTATATTGTGTATCGTATTTAAAATAATCGCCAGAATCTCTCTGGCGACATAAAGGTGCCTCAGATATGCCCGTGAAAAGTTTCTGCAGGTATAGCAGTCGCAAAAACGGTCGAGAGGCGAATCATCATCACGAAATCGGGCGTTTTTTATAACAACGTTTCCCTCATTTGTAAATAATAATCCGTGCCTTGCCGACCTGGTGGGGATGACGCAGTCGAAAAGGTCGATCCCGAGGGAAACCGCCTCCAGGATGTCCTCCGGGGTGCCGACGCCCATCAGGTAGCGGGGCTTGCCGGCAGGGAGCAGGGGCGCGCTGAACCCGACCGTGTCCATCATGGCCGACTTGGGTTCGCCGACGCTCAAGCCACCCAGGGCGTACCCTTCAAAGCCGATCCCGGCGATCTCCTCCACGCCGATCTTCCTGAGTTCCGGATGTATGCCGCCCTGGACTATGCCGAAGAGCGCCTGGCCGGAGTTGATTTCGCATTTCCTGGACCGTTTTGCCCATCTGACCGTCCTTACAAGGGCCCTTTCCACTTCCCTGAATCCGGCCGGATAAGGAGGACACTCGTCAAGGCACATCATGATGTCGGAGCCAAGCGCCGCCTGGACATCGATGGCGATTTCCGGTGAAAGGAAATGGGACGAGCCGTCCAGGTGGGAGCGGAACGTCACGCCCTCGTCCCTGATTTTCCGGATTGCCGCCAGGCTGTATACTTGGAATCCGCCGCTGTCGGTAAGGATGGGACCGTTCCAGTGCATGAATTTATGAAGGCCCCCGAATCTGCGGATCAGGTCGGGACCCGGCCTGAGGAACAGGTGATACGTGTTGGACAGGATAATCTGAGCCCCGGCATTTTCAATTTCCAGCGGGGTCATTGATTTCACCGTGCCCTGGGTGCCGACCGGCATGAACGCGGGCGTGTTTACCCTGCCGTGAGGAGTCGACATCGCGCCCAGCCTGGCCTCTCCGTCTTTTTTCA
>CAZKYN010000221.1:0-5373 GCA_964556675.1 uncultured Syntrophaceae bacterium | reverse complement strand
GCGACAGCAGGCTTCCCCACATCAGGTTGAGGGCGCCGGCCTTGGTCCTGGTGAGAATTCCCATGCCGATGAAGGCAACCCCCATGAGAAAGGAGAACATGATGCCGAGCATGTTCTCAGGCGCCATGTCCGCCCGGTCAGAAAGCGGGCCGAGGATTCCCGCCATCAGCAGACACATGATGAATCCGCTCAGGAGCGGATCCCTGTTCAGCAGCAGGCCCAGCACCGCGCCGGCCAGCGCGGCGTGGGACATGGAAACGCCGATCAGCGGCATTCTCATCAGCACTACGAACACTGACAACAGCGAACAACCCGTTCCGCACAGAACGCAGGCGAGAGCGGCGCGCCGGAGGGGCGGGCACGTGACAGCCTCGACGAGATGCTCAACCACAGGAAACGAACCTCCTGCCGTCACGTTGGAACGTTTCCAGACGGCATCGGAACAGTCCGCTCAACAAGTCGCCCGACAGCGCAGCGTCCACGTCGCCGTCAAAGAATTTCCTGCCCCGTTCCAGCAACACGGCGCGCCGCATGGAGGAGGGAAGCATGGTAAAATCGTGCGTGACGAACAGCATGGTTACGGATTTCCGGGCGTGGATTTCATCGATCAGTCCCAGTACTTCCTTCTGGACGGCGATGTCCAGATTCGCTGTCGGCTCATCCATGAGAAGAATCTCCGGCTGCTGAAGAATGGCGCGGGCCAGCGACACCTTCTGCCGCTCCCCGCCGGAAAGCTGGCCGAGCGGCCTCTCTGCCAGATGGGCCACGCGCATCAACTCCATCAGCGCCATCGCCTGTGCCCGTTCATTTTCGCCGGGCGGCCGGAACAGCCCCAGGCGTCCGACCGCTCCCGTCAGTACGGCCTCCAGCGCGGAAATGGGAAAGGCGGGATCGATCGGGAACAGTTGCGGCACATAACCTGTGCGCAGGCGCGCCGCACGGGAGCGGGTCCATGTCTCACGTCTGCCGAACAGCGCCAGCCTCCCTTCGAATCTTTCGAACCCGGCGATTACATTCAGAAGCGTCGTTTTCCCGGCGCCGTTGGGACCGATAACACCGACGAACTCGTTGCGACACACGCGGAGATCCATACCATCCAGAAGCATTCCTCCGCCCTTGCGGACCCCAACCTTTTCAAGTTCTATCACCGGGTCGTTACATGTCATCGGCTCTGACCGGACCTCATCTTCCCTTCGCCATCGTTATGACGGCGTCCACGTTCCGCCCCAGAGTGTCAAGATAGCCTTTTTCGGACGGGAAGTTGGTCAGCGCCACGTGCGGCGCCCTCAGCGCCTCGGCAATTCCCTTCCCGGCGTCCGGTCCGGACTGGAGGTTGTCCACCACGAGAATGACGCGCTGCCTTTTCCCGATTCCCGTCAGGCGCACCACATCTCCGGCGGACATGGATTCCGGTCTGCCGTATTCTCCCACGACACGGAACCCCATCCATTCCAGCGGCTCTTTCTGCATGCTGGACGCTATGACCGCTTTCCCCGAAAGCCCGGAAGCTTTGATCTTCCCGGCAAGCGAACGCGCCACCGCTTTCAGTCCGCGTATTCTCTCCCTCTTCCGTTTCATTATTTCTCTTTTCTCCGACGGGAAATATCGTGAAAGGCCCGCGGCAAGAACTTCCAGTCCGTACGCATACGAATCCGGCGCCATCCAGTTGCGCCCCCCCGCGTCCACGACGAGACCCGCTCCGCCGCCCGCACCGGCTTTGTCCATGAACGGCATTCCCCTGAAGGAAACGGTCAGGGCGGCTCTTCTCATCTTGGCGATGTCCGATAGCTTCACGTCATAATGGCCCGGACACTGCCCCGGCGGAAGAATCGCCTCGACACAATACCTGTGCGGCGGCAGAAGCGAGGCGGCCATTCCGGACAGGATGGTGTCGGAGGCCACGACGTAACGCACCGGCCCGGAACGGCTCCGCGTGGATGCATCGGCGTGCCCCGTTCCCGCGAACGCCGTCAGCAGGACAATGGTCAGCAGAGTTCTCGTCAGTATCGACAACACGGCATCCTCCCTGGAAATACTCATTCAGGACTCAGCGCAACTTCATGCTGAAACCGGCAAAGGCCGTAATTCCCGGCATTTCATAACCCTTCGCGTATTCATAGCGCTGGTTGAACAGGTTGTTGACCGCCACATAGAGTTCGGAATCATTCAAGCGGAGCGGTTTGCAGGCAAAACGATAGCTCAGTCTGGCGTTGACCAGGGTAATGTCGTCCAGCTTGTCTTTCTTGGTAAGCGGGGTGAAATTTAATGATCCGGTACGCATACTGGTACCCTGATAAAGGTCTCTCAGATGCTGAAGATCCGTGAACAGCCGGAAATTGTCCAGAAAGTCCCAGGTTGCGCCCGCCTGGAGCTGAAAACCGGGCGTATAGGGCATGTGCTCGGATTCAACCCCGTTGTTCCCGATCGCCCTGGCTTTCAGCCAGGTTGCCCCAGCGAACAGTTCGAGTTTTTTCACCGGAGTGACTTTGCCGCTGAGCTCCAGACCGCGAATCGTATAATGGCCGATGGTATCGTTGAACTGGGTCGGGATGGGGCCATACATGTACGCCTGGTAACGGTTCTTGCCCCTGTCATAGAACCCGGTGACGCCCAGGGAGGCTATGCCGGGCCAGGCATGGCTCAAACCGATCTCATAGTGATCCACCACTTCCGGACGGATCTTTTTCCAGTATTGATCTGCATTGCTTACCGGAGAACTGGTGAGCACCATGTTCATCAGCACCACCGGAGACGGATAGTTGACGCCCCGGCTGTAATTCATGGTCAGATCGGTGTGGCCATAGCCCACGACAAGCCCCGCCTGGGAAGACGACTTGTCCCGGAACTCGTTATGGCTGTAATAGCGGTAACCCGCCGAGGGGATGACATGAAAGGCCGCGTAACTTCCGATCATCTGGCTTACGGCGATGTGGGGAGAAACAACGGTAAAACCGGGGAAATCCCAGGTTCTCACGGCCCGCCCGCCATTGATTCCGGGAACCGCCAGCCCGCTGTAGGTCCGCTGGCTGTTTTTCAGTTCGCTCCGATCCAGATCCGCTCCCAGCAGAATCTCGCCGCCCGGCCAGAGGTGGAGCTTCTCTTTCGCCCGCACGCCGTAGAGCGAAATATCCTGTTGGGAATGGAGACCACCGCTGCCGTTGCCGTAGCGCTTGCCGCCCGTCAGCTCCTGAAGTAGATCAAAGGTGGTGTCGTTCCAGTAAGCCTTGAGATAACCCTGCGCCCTGTCGTAGCTGTGATTGAGCGTCAGGGTCATGAAATCCGTTCTGGTATCGTAGCGTTCCGCCCCGGGCCAGCTTACCCCGTTGGTCGATGTCGGCGCCTTGTCCGGCCTGGGAGCCAGTGTCTGGCTGTCCACATGGTTGAACAGCAGCCTGATGTTCCATTCCCTGTTGAACTGGTAGCCGAGATTGGCGTAGTAATTCTGCTGCTGGGCCCGGGAATGCTCCCGGTTGCCATCCGTGGACATCCAGCTCTGCGACACATAGAAATCGTAAGGGCCTTTTTTGAGACCGCCGGAGAGGCTCTGACCAACCGTGGCGAAAGTCCCGCCTCCGGCGTCAAGCACGAGCTCTCGGCCTTCCTCTTTCAGATATTTCGGCTGGATGTTGATCGACGCATAGCCGCTGCCGAACTGGGACAACTGGGGACTCTTGTAGACCTCGACGCCTCCAATGGTGGAGACGGCAATGCCATCGCCCATTGCCTGGCCGAAAAGAGCTCCGAAACGGGGCGCGCCGTCGAACTCGATGGAGAAATCCGAACTGGGATGGCTGGAACCCCGCCCCCGGATATAGATGCTGTGGCTGGTCTGGCTCCCGACCATGTTCTTGCTCTGGAACATGACCCCCGGAACATCCCGGAGGGTTGACTGAAAATCGAGCGAGTTCTGTTCCTTGATCTGATCTTCCGTGACCAGGTTGTGCTGGGTCCCGTAGCGGCTGTTCAGGGGGGTTACCGGTCTTGTGTCCGGAGTGCCCACGACGGTGATTTCGTCCAGAACCGTCAGATCTCCTTTTTTCTCCTTGTCTCCGGCGCTTACCGAAGCTGCCCGCAACAGCAGGGACACGCAGACAAGGCCGACAAGCATTTTCCGCCCGGCCCCCCTCCCGCCGCCACGAATCCTTTTTCTTCTCTCCATCATGATTCCCTCCATTTCATGGAATTGCATTTCTCCGGACCTTTTCCCCGGAGATGAGGCAGATCTTCAGACCGGAATCGTCGATGACCTTTCCGGCATTCAGGTTTATAAATTGCTCCGGACAGGGCTTCCCGGCCATGAATACCGCATCGAACAGGCAACGATCGCCCGGGTGAGCGGATGAACGCCCCCTGCCAGCACCTTTCCCACCGGCCCCTGCTCCACGATCCTTCCGTCGTCCAGCACCATCAGCAGTTCACACAGCCGGGCCACGGACGGGATATCGTGGCTGATAAAAACGAGGGACATTCCGGTCTCTTTTATCAAACGGTCGAGCAGGTCGGTCAGCCGGGCCCGCGACGGCAGATCCAGGCTGGAGAGCGCCTCGTCGCAGATCAGGATCTCCGGTTCCAGGGCCAGCGCCCTGGCGATTGCCAGCCTCTGGGCCTGCCCGCCGCTCAACTCGTGCGCCTTGCGTCCCATCAGGGACCGGCCGAGATGAACCATGTCGGACAGCTCCACGGCCCTCGCCATACGCAACCGGCGGGGGATACCCCGGACCGCCAGCGCTTCCGTAATCAGATCCAGCGCCGTCAGGTACGGGTTCAGATAGACGACCGGGTCCTGCCAGATGATCTGGACCTTGCGGGCGGCTTCTTTCCGGTTCCTGAGATTCAACTCGGAAAAATCTTCCCCGTCGATCCGCACGCTCCCGCCGCTGGGCGGTTCCAGGCCGAGAATGAGGCGGGCCAGGGTGCTCTTGCCCGCCCCGCTCTTTCCCACGACTCCGATGGAACCGCCCTCCGGCAACCGGAAACTGATCCCGTTGAGGACGTTCCGGTTCACCCCGGCCAGGTTGTAGGTTTTCACCAGATCAATCACTTCCAGCTAGACGGAACTCCTTCGTGACCATGGATCCAGGCATGAAAAGGCTGTCCGCCAGCCGCCGGGTTGCGGGATGGCGAGGAGCGCGAATCAACGTCGCCGCCGGTTCCAGCTCCACCAGGCGGCCGTGATGCATCACAGCGATCCGGTCCGCCACATGGCCCAGCATTCCGAGATCGTGGCTGATGAGAATCATTGCCGAACCGCACGCGGAAGGAAGCCCTTGCAGCAGAGCCAGGATTTCGCTCCGGTGAATCGGGTCCAGACCCGAGGTGGGCTCATCGGCCACGATCACGGTCGGGGAGAGCCCGAGCGCGATGGCGATCAGC
>CAZKYN010000220.1:0-5434 GCA_964556675.1 uncultured Syntrophaceae bacterium | reverse complement strand
AAACTTTGAATGCTAATCCGTCGGGCCGTTAAACATCCAGGTTGGAAACGTACAGGGCGTTGCGGTAGATGAAATCGCGCCGGGGCTCCACCTGGTCGCCCATCAGCGTCGTGAATATTTCGTCCGCGATGACGGCGTCTTCGACCTTGACCTGCAGCAGAGTGCGCTTCTCCGGGTTCATGGTGGTTTCCCAGAGCTGCTCGGGGTTCATTTCGCCGAGGCCTTTATAGCGCTGGACGGACAGGCCCTTCTGCCCCAGGCTGAGCACGTATTCGATCAGGTCGGCCATACCGGGGAGGGTCTTCTCTTCGCTGTCCCCTTCCCTGAGGACGTACGGGCTCTCGCCGATGACCGCAAGCTGCTCAAGCAATTCCTTTGTCTCAAAGAACTTGGGGGCCTTGAATATCTCTTTGTCTATGCAGGTAACGATTTCCTGGCCGTTCTTCCTGGTGCGGAAGACCATCTTGTGCGCTTCGAGCTCCGTGTCCACTTCGATCTCGTATTTAATAATATAATCACCGAGCATCATCTTGGCGCGTTTGGCGACCTTTTCCAGCGCCGGTTCGCTCGCGAAGTCCTTCGCGGAAAAGGCGGGGTCGCCGGCAAGGGCGCGGATTATCTCGCGGTTCTTATGCTCGCGCTCGAATTTGTCGAGGATCGATTCTACCCGTATGGCTTTTTTGACGACGGCGGCAAGCTTGCTCCCGGTCAGGTTATTGCCGTTTCCCCTGACAAGGGTCGCCTTTTCCACGGCGCTCTCCAGGATGAGGTTTCTCATCTCTTCTTCGCTGCTGATATAAAATTCCTTCTTCTTCTCGCTCACCTTGAAAAGAGGCGGCTGGGCGATGTACAGATAACCCTTCTCGATGAGCTGCCGCATCTGGCGGAAGAAGAAGGTGAGCAGGAGCGTCCGTATGTGGGACCCGTCCACGTCGGCATCGGTCATGATGATGATCTTGTGATAGCGCAGCTTGGCAACATCGAAGTCCTCCTCTTCCTTGCCGATGCCGGCCCCGAGCGCGGTAACGATTACCTTGATTTCTTCGTTCTGGAGCATCTTGTCGAAGCGGGCCTTTTCCACGTTAAGCACCTTGCCCCGGAGTGGCAGGATAGCCTGGAACCTGCGGTCTCGCCCCTGCTTGGCAGAGCCGCCGGCGCTGTCACCCTCGACCAGATATAATTCGCTGTGGGCCGGGTCGCGCTCCTGGCAATCGGCGAGTTTCCCCGGCAGGGCGCTGACTTCAAGTGCGCTCTTCCTGCGGGTGAGCTCTTTGGCGCGCCTGGCGGCATCACGCGCCCGCGCGGCGTCCAGGGACTTGCTGAGAATCGCCTTGGCAACAGACGGATTCTCCTCGAAATAGCTTCCCATCTTATCGTAGATGATCTGCTCGACCAGGCCCTTGATCTCGCTGTTGCCCAGTTTCGTCTTTGTCTGGCCCTCGAACTGCGGATCCCGCAGGCGCACGCTGATCACGCAGGACAGACCCTCCCGGACGTCCTCTCCCTTCAGCGATTCCTTGACTTCTTTGATCATTTTATTGTTAAGGGCGTAATTGTTTATGACTCTGGTGAGCGCCGATTTGAAGCCGCTCATGTGAGTCCCGCCTTCGGTGGTGTTGATGCTGTTGGCGAAGGAGAAGATATTTTCCCCATAAGTGTCATTGTACTGGAGGGCCACTTCCACGCTGCAGTCCTCCCGCTCGCCGTCGACATAGATGGGCTTTTTATGGAGGACGCCCTTGTTGCGGTTTATATATTCGACAAACGATATTATCCCGCCTTTATAGAAGAATTCGCTCTTCTTTTCGGTCCGCTCGTCGGAAAGCGTTATCTTGAGACCCTTGTTCAGAAAGGCAAGTTCCCTCAGCCTGTTGGCCAGGATATCGAAACTGTACTCCAGCTCGTCGAATATCTGGTGGTCCGGCTTGAATGTCACCTTCGTGCCGCGGCCCCGGGTCTTGCCGATTACCTCCAGCGAACCCTTGGGGACGCCGCGCTCGAAAGCCTGATAGTGGACTTTCCCGTCCCTCCTGATCTCGACTTCCAGGAACGAGGAAAGTGCGTTGACCACGGAAACGCCGACCCCGTGGAGGCCTCCGGAAATCTTATAGCTCTCGTTGGAAAACTTTCCGCCGGCATGCAGTTTTGTGAGTACAACCGTCGCCGCGGAAATGCCCTGGCCTTTATGGATGTCCACCGGGATGCCGCGGCCGTTGTCGTCGACCACTATACTGTTGTCGACCCTGATCGTCACATCTATGGCGTCGCAAAAACCTGCGGACGCCTCATCGACGCTGTTGTCGACCACTTCGTAAACAAGGTGGTGGAGGCCATCCCTGCCCGTGCTCCCAATGTACATGGCGGGGCGCTTGCGAACGGCTTCGAGGCCTTCCAGTACTTTTATGCTGTCGGCGGAATAACTGTCACTCACTATCCTTTTAAACCTTTTCCTTAATTAAATTTGACGGGGGAGCCCCCAGATTTCCCATTTGAAAACAAGGAGGATTCAGAACGCCATTTCCCTTTAAATATTAACGTTCTATTATATCTTCATCGGCATGATAATGCACATATAATCGTTTGACTCACACGGTTTTATGCTGGCCGGCTTCAGCCCGTCGCGGATCTCGAAAAGGACTTTTTTCTGGTTGATAACCTCGATTGCATCGATCAGGTAGTTGACATTGTACCCGATCTCAATGTCCTTGTCGCAGGGGGATATTTCCACTTCGTCGTTCGCCTCGCCTATATCGGGGTTTGTGGAATTGAGCAGCATCTTGTCCCCGGAAATCCGTATCTTTACCCCGTAATATTTTTCGCTGGCGATGACATTCATCCTCTTGAGCGAGCGCAGCATCTGCTCCTTGTCGAAATCAATCGCCGACCCCTTGTCCTTGGGAAGCACCTTGCGGTAATCGGGGTATTCGGAATCTATCAGACTGACCTTCAGAAGGACCCCGTCCCTCTTTATCACACACATACCCTTGCGAACGCCTATTTCAATGTCCCCGTCGCAATCCTCGATAAGTTTCCTGATTTCGGCGATGCCCTTGCGCGGGATGATTATGCCTTTTTCCAGGTTCAGGAAGTCCTGCACGCCAGTGTCCATGCTGACCAGAGCGAGCCGGTGCCCGTCCGTTGTCACCATTTTGAGCAGCGACCTGTCGCCTTCCTTTTCGGTTTCCAGGAGAGCCCCATTGAGATAAATCCTCATTTCCTCGAGGGACATGGCAAAAAAGGTCTTGGCGATCATTTCCTTGAGGATGTCGGCCTTGAGTTTATAAAAACGGGTGTTCTCATCATCTGTGATATTGGGGAAATCATCGACCCCGATGCCGGGGATCTTATACCCGACTTTTCCACACTTGATGCTCACCCAGTTAACATCATTCATTTTGACGTGAACGACTTCTCCCTGGATCTCCCTGATCATCTCATAGAGCTTTCTGGCCGAGAGAGTTATTTCACCAGCCTGGATCACATCAGCCTGGTAGTCGGCGATAAGCCCCAGTTCGCGGTTTGTGGCGACAATTCTTATCTGGCCCGAGCCTGTTCTGATCAGGACGTTGCTGAGGATCGGCAGCGTTGTTCTTTTCTCGACAATTCCAAGAGTTTTCTGGATTCCTTCAAGGATTGTTTCGCGGCTGATAAAGAATTCCATTCTATTACCTATCTCTTTCTTTAGTTGAAAATATAGCAGTCAAAGTAGTAGTCCCTGTGAATTGTTAATAACCCTCGTTTTCCCCAGTATAATCAGACTGGTTATAGTAAAACCGCCTGTTGATGGGCGGCTTGACGCCGGTTAATTGTTTCTTAATTCGTTTTCTATTTCCTCGGCCAGCCTCTTTGTTTTCTGGTCTTCCTCCACAAGTTTTTTCATCTTATTATTAGCGTAAATCACGGTTGAATGGTCTTTGCCGCCGATCTTCGCCCCGATGTCTGGGAATGACTCGCCTGTTATCTTTCGGCACAGGTACATGGCCATTTGTCGGGGAAGGACAAGGTTCTTGTTCCTCTTTTCGGACTTCAGATCGGAAACTTTCACGCTGAATTTTGCCGAGACGGCCTTCAGCACCTCGTCGATTGTGATTTCCTTGGTATCGCCGTGCTTCATAACCTTATTGAGGACCTCTTTGACGAGGTTCATATCTATCTCCCTGCGGGTCAGGGAAGAATATGCGGCGATCCTGATCAGGAAGCCTTCCAGCTCCCGGATGCTCGATTCGGATTTGGAAGCGATATAATATTCCACGTTCTGGGGGATAAGAATATCGTTTTCCTGGGCCTTTTTGCGGATAATCGCAATCTTGGTCTCTATTTCGGGCGGCTGGATATCGGCCACCAGGCCCCATTCGAACCTTGAGCGCAGGCGCCCTTCCAGGTTCGGTATGTCCTTTGGGAACTTGTCGCTGGTCACGACTATCTGCTTGCCGGAATCGTGGAGAGTATTGAAGGTGTGGAAGAACTCCTCCTGCGTCCTCTCCTTGCCGGCGATGAACTGGATGTCGTCGATAAGCAGGTAATCGATATAGCGGAACTTTTCCCGGAAAGCCTGCATTTTGTCGAACCTGATGCAGCTGATCAGTTCGTTCATGAACTCCTCGGCCGAAACGTACAGGACCTGCTTGTTGTGATTCATGCCCAGGGTATGCAGGCCGATGGCGTTGAGCAGGTGGGTCTTGCCCAGCCCCACGCCGCCGTAAATAAACAGCGGGTTGTAATTCTTGGCCGGCTGCTCGGCAACGGCGATGCAGGCTGCATGGGCGAACTGGTTGCAGCTGCCGACCACGAATCTCTCAAACGTATAATTCGGGTTGAGAGATGAATACATCTTCTGGTCTTTCGGCCGCGGCTGGGCAGGCTTCTTGTCCCTGTTTTCGTCCTTCACGGCCGCGGCATGGACGGCTCCGTCCCCGGATTTGTCTATGCTGAACACCACCTTTACGTCTATTCCGGCAGCCGAGCTTAATGATTCCCTGATCACGGCCAGGTAATTTTCAACCAGCCAGTCCCGGAAAAACTTGTTGGGCACCGCAAGGTTTATTGTTTCTCCTTCAATAGAGGAAATCTTCAGCGGCTGTATCCATGTGTCATAATTTTGCCGGCTGACTTTCTCCTTGATAAGGTTAGCGCTTTTTTCCCAGAGTACTTCCAAATCAAATCCTGATTAACAGATTTATCAACACCTGTTTATAAGTGAGTTCTTTACGCAGGCCCGAGTTTTTACGGGTGAAAGAAGGCTTAAAAAACCGGGCCGAACGTAACATATATCCCGCTCAAACTCAATTCTTATCCAGCAGGATGGACAGCAGCCTTTCCAGGTCCGCCGCGGAAAAAAACCTGATTTCCAGGCTCCCCTTTGAGCCGGCCGAGGTCTTGATGCTTACCTTTGTCATCAACCGCTTGGAAAGCCGCAGTTCAAGGTCCCTGATGG
>CAZKYN010000219.1:0-5457 GCA_964556675.1 uncultured Syntrophaceae bacterium | reverse complement strand
TGTTGGGAGGGAAAGATGCGTGGAGCACTTCGGCCAGGAAGTGGGTGGAATACGTCGGTTCCGGCATGATGATTCGGGCGTCCAGGCGGATGGAGCTGTACGCCCTCGCGATCGCGTCCCCCAGGCCGTTGAAAAAGATGATGTCCTCTTTTGTTATCTGGGTTTTCCCCCGGGAGTTGACCCTTTCCGCGAGGAATTGACGCGTCTCCTCCATCCCTTTTGTGGGCGAATACGCATAGCAGCAGTTTTTCTGCATGAGCTCGATCAGCTCGTTCTTCATCCACTGGGGAATGTTCTCCCCTTTATGAACGGGGTCCCCGATATTTTCCCAGATGATCTCAACTCCATATTCCTTAAGCTTGCTGGCCACGCCTACAATATTGCGTATTTCGTAGGTCATGCCATTTCCGGCTTTTGCAATGTCAAATCTCATTTTGCAACCTGTTCGTGTGAATTGATCATGTCCGTTTATTACAATTATGTAAAAAATTCTACTCTTTTTTGAGAAAATCCTTACCTGTTTTGGATTTCGTTGCCTTGTCACAATATTGAATTTGCGCACTGAGCAGGACTTGACAGGCAGCAGAAATCAAGGCGGATTGCCGTGGACCGAAGGGCGCCGTTTTTATACTTCAAACCAAAACAGGTCTATAGACGACCTCATGAGATAGCTGATAACCCCGGGATTCTCCCGCCTGCTCAGAATTCTATGTACCGTATCCGGTTGGGATCGACTCTTTCAAGCGCCGCCAACTCTTCCGCAGTCGGGGCGGCGCAGACGGGTACGTCGGCCCGGGGTATCTCCCATCCGGTGTTTTCCCTGATCTCGTCGAAGCTGGAATAGGGGAAAATGGAATCAAGCTCGAGGGCCCCGTCTTTCAGCCTGAAAATGCACAGGTTCGTAACGACCGTGAGTTCTTTGCCGGGGTCGGGGGCGGCCGTCACAAACGACACTTTTTCCACCAGTGAGTTTTTATCGTGCTTCGTCTTCCAGATAGTGGTCCTCTTCGTAACGGGGGTCAATGTGGCGCTCCCTGCCCCTCCGGGCAGCCGGACTTTGGGCTTATCGTAAGTTCCCCCCACAACCGACATGTTGATTTCGCCCCCGCGGCTCATCTGGATGAAACTCAGGAATGCGATGTCGATTTTACCCGCGCAGGCGAGATCGAATATCTCGTCTAGCCCGTAGCTCGCCACGGCGCCCCGGTAAAGATCGGGGGACAGGGTCGAACCGATCACGGCGGGCCTCTCCCATTGCGGGTCCACCCCGCCCGTAATATTCACATATGTGAATTCCCTGCCCAGGGCTTTTGCCAGTTTCATCGCCGTCATCGGGACTGGTGAAGCAAGGCCGTGAAAAACGACATCTCCCTCCCTGATCTCTCTGGCGAGAGCCACGCACATCATCTCCGCAGGTCCATAATTCATCCCGGTCATTTCAGGCCCTCCCTTTCCGGCATTCCGAGAGGTACTCGGAAATTTTTCCGTCCCGGACCGCGCCGGAGTAGCGCTTCATCGCAGCGGCATCGACGGTCTCGTATTCGCCGAAACAGATGCCCGGCCGGGCTCCGTTCGGGGCTTCCACCACGGCTGCGACCAGGAAATGGGGAATGGTGTTGTATTCCGGGTTGGCCCTGAAAACCTCGGTATCTATAATCCTCTCCGCAGTGATGATCGTTTTGCGGGCGGCGCGCGCGAGGAGGTGGTCCTGGAATTGCGAACCGATTATGCGGGCGTTGCCGAATTCATCGGCTTCCTGGACGTGGATAATGGCCCAGTCCGGGACCAGGGCCTTTACGGCCACGGTTTTCTCGCCGCTGAAGGGCGACGCAACTACCTGGAAAAAGTCGGGGTTTATTTCCAGCAGCCCGCTTCCCCACATGCCCCCGACCGGCATGAATGGTATACCGTACGCCCCTGCCCGAAGGGCGGCGATAATCGCCGTTCAGGAGCCCTCGATGGCTTTGATCTTCCCTTCCTGGCATCCTTTGCGGAATCCCGGGGCAAGGCCGAATTCGTTCTCGAACCCGAAGAACCCGAAGTATATCTTTTCAATACAGCCGGCCGCGCACAGGACGTCCGAGGCGTATCCCGGGGCGGCCCCCACCATTGTGAACCCGCTGCGGCCCGCGCCTGCCAGTTCATGGCAGAAAGCTCCCGGTGAGCGGTGGAGAGAGTTGCCCCCGACAGCAAGCATCCGGCCGCTGCCGATCAGGTCGACAGCCGCCGCAAGAGACATCAGCTTCTTCTTCATTTCGAGCCCTCCTGATCTTTCTGAACCGGATTTATATCATTGAAAAAAGTTTCATCCAAGGAAATTGCTTTCCGGCATTGTACGGGGCGCGGCCTGCTCAACCGAAGATTATCCTCGCATCCACGGCCAGGCAGCCTTTTGCGGAGGCCATGACCGGGTTGATATCGAGTTCCGTTATTTCCGGGAAACTCGTTGCGAGGAAGGACACCCGCTCCAGGATTTCGGCCAGGCCTTCCATGTCCACGCACTCCCGGCCCCGCGCGCCTTTCAGCAGGGAATATGTCTTGAGCGACCGCAGCATCTGTTTCGCAGCGACGGAATCAACAGGGACGAGTTCCCGGGCGATATCGCGCAGGACCTCGGTATAGATGCCGCCCGCGCCGCAGGCTACGACCGGGCCGAACTGCGGGTCCCGTTTCAGGCCCACGAGGACTTCCGCCCCGGAGACCTGCTCCTGGATGATAAAACCATAACCCGCTGAAGGAGCCGCCGCGGCGGCCCTTGCTTTAAGCTGTTTAAAGGCGCGGCCCAACTCAGATTTGCTGTTTATGCCGGTTGTCACTCCGCCGATTTCGGTTTTGTGGATGAAATCCCTTCCGGATATTTTCAAAACTACAGGATAGCTGAAACCGTCAGCCGCCCTTTCCAGCTCCTTCAGGCTTTTTGCGGCCGTGCTCCCGACAACCGGGATCCCGAATGCGGACAGGAACTGGAGGGCCTCGGTCCCGAGCAGAACCTTTTCTGAACCGGCCCCGGCCAGAAGCATTTCCGCCTTTTTTTCATCAACTGCGAATCTCCTCTGCTGAGGGTCCTTGCGTGTCCTGTTCTGATATTTTTTGTAACAGTATGCAAGCCCGCCTACGGCCCTTTCGATTGTCGGGAAACAGGCGGTGTTTTGAATCTCTTCCAGGCGGGCCGGGGCTGCGGGGTCGATATATGCCCAGATGGAGAGGGGCTTGTCCATGGTCGCGACGCGGACGTCCCTCACCAGGGATGCGCTGTCGAGATTCCTGTGAAGAGGGGAAGCGGAAACCGGGACTATGAAAAGCGCTCCGTCAACCCCGGGAGA
Source organism: uncultured Syntrophaceae bacterium (assembly GCA_964556675.1). Classification (GTDB taxonomy): domain Bacteria; phylum Desulfobacterota; class Syntrophia; order Syntrophales; family UBA4778; genus JBDKTK01. The sequence goes on along the minus strand of CAZKYN010000219.1, from coordinate 2,134 downwards.
CTTCAGGAGGCCCGCGAGGGCTGTGGATACGGTCTCGGAGTATTTCCCCCCGATCATGCTCAGAGGCCAGTAATCGACCGGGTTGCCGATATGGATCCAATCAGGCAGACCCTTTGCGAGCTTCTCCGCAAGCCCGGCAGGCATGTCCGCGATCACGAGCCCACGCTGCTCCGCCTCGTCGGCGGCGACGATCCCCGCCGCGCCCGAAGCAGTCAGCACACCCATCCTGGGGCCCTCCATTTCCGGCAGCAGCAGGAGGGCATGGATGGCGTCCTGCAATTCGACCATGGTTCGCGGCCGGATAATTCCCGCCCTGCGGAACGCCGCATCGGCGACTTCGTCCTCTCCCACAAGAGAGCCCGTGTGAGAAACTGCCGCCTTCGCTCCCGCGCTGCTGCGGCCCGTTTTGAACACAATTACCGGTTTCCTGCGGCTCACATTTCCGGCCAGATCCAGGAACTCCTTTCCCCTCTTCATGCCTTCGATATGTATGACAATGATCTTTGTTTCGGGATCTCCCGCGAGAAATTGCAGGGCGTCCAGATGGTCAATATCGCCTCCATTGCCGATGTCGATTGCTTTCCCCCATATGTCGGGCGAAAAGTCTTCTACGGCAACCTGCGTCAAGCCGGTTTGCGCAATCAGCGAAACGGGGGCAAATTTCCGGGGGAAGGGCAAGTCGATGAAAGCCGTTGTGAACCGGCGGTAATTATTCACAACCCCCAGCGTATTCGGCCCCAGGAGCCGCATGCCCCTGGAGGCGGCAATCCGGGTTATTTCTTCCTGCATCTGAGCGCCGCGGCTGTCCGCGTCGGCAAAGCCCTGCGTGATGATGATCGCCCGCTTGACGCCGAAATCGCCGCAATCCCGGACCGCGCCGGAGACGCGCTCCCTGCCCACGGATATGACTGCAAGGTCCGGTATTTCGGGAAGCTCCGCAACCGAGCCGAATGCCTTTATCCCGCAGATCTCCACGGCATTGGGGTTAATCGGGTAGATTCTCCCCCGGAAACCGTACCGGACCATTATTTCCACGTTGTTGAAAGTCCCGGGGCCGCTTTGCCTCGGGACGCCGATGACCGCCACGGATTCCGGCTCAAGAAATTTCCGCATCGACAGCTCCTTTTGAGAATGGGGATCAATCTGTTGAAAAAGGCCCACGCAATTCGATCTCCGCATGTCCTTGCGGAGTTTTTTGACGGACCTTTTTTGAAACCTGATCACACGCGCTTTAAAATCCTGCTATGACGTAAAAGAAAAATGCGGCAAAATCAAGCCTCAAACCCGGATATTTTCTCCTATTGACAATATCCCCTGATTAATTTAAAGATCAAACCGGTGAAGGGAAGACGGTGAAAGGCCGTCGCGGACCCGCCGCTGTAACCGGGGATGAAAGCCGCAGACAAGTCACTGTTCCGATGCGGGATGGGAAGACGCGGCAAGTAAGGTGATCCGGAAGCCAGAAGACCTCACCGGTTATTTTGCAGACCTCCCTCGCGGATAGGGAAAATCTGCCCAGCCAAGGATAAAAAACGGAGTCCCTGGACATTATAAATGTCCGGGGATTTTTTTTGGCCCCTTGATTTGAACTATTGTTATGGACAGCATGTGCGTAGATCTCACTCTCATCAGGCACGGTAAAGTCGGCGACGAATACCGTGGGACATTCATCGGGAAGACCGACGTGCCGCTGGCAGCTGCGGGCAGGCGTCAGGCCCGTAAGCTCAATGAAAAACTTCGGACGATCCTGCAACCGCAAGGAGGGATTATCCTTTCCAGCCCTTTACAGCGCTGCCGGGCAACTGCGGACATCGCGGCGGAGGGACTCGGATTGCCCGTCCAATTTGATGACGACCTCAGGGAAATCGATTTCGGCCAGTGGGAGTTCCTCTCATTTGAGAAAATCGCCGCAAACAGCACAAGCGGCGAATTGGCCGGCTGGGCAAGTTTCGACAGCGATTTCCGGTTCCCCGGGGGCGAACGCATCGGCGATTTCCTGCAACGCGTGAGAGGAACGGGAGAGCGGATAGCAGCGCTCGAGAGCCGGAGCGCCGTCGTATTCACGCATGGCGGCGTTGTCCGCGCCCTGATCTGCCATTTCCTGAAGCTGGACCTCCGCAATTACCTTCTCTTC
>CAZKYN010000218.1:0-5466 GCA_964556675.1 uncultured Syntrophaceae bacterium | reverse complement strand
AACATCTTCCGCAGGCTGGATTCAGCCGGCGACCCGTGGGCGGCTGCCGCGGGCAGCGCCTTTGCGGTTGACATGGCGCTTGAGAGGCTGAATGAAAGCCGGGAGGGAAAAGAGGCGGGATGAAAGAGCTTAAAAATCCGGGTCGCCTCTTCAAAGATACCGTCAATTCCTGGATCGGCGACAAGGTGCCGCGGGGTATGTCAAGCCATGTTGAAAGCGGGGCGCAATATGAGAAATAAGGACCGGAAAAGAAAACAGGAGTCTCGCAGCCGCCTCAAGGCTCTGGGAGATATTCTGCGCGAGACGGTTTCGCGCTGGGTCCAGGACAACGCGCCGCATCTGGCAGCGGCGATCGCCTTTTACACGATCTTTTCCATAGCGCCGATACTGGTTTTGATCGTATCCATAGCGGGCCTGTTTTTCGGCGAGCAGGCCGCCCGGGGAGAAATAGTCAGCCAGATACAGAACTGGACCGGGTCCAACGGCGCCGTCATTATCCAGGCCCTGATCCGCAGCGCCGGGGCTCCGGGATCCGGCATGCTGGCCACCTTCCTGGCGATTGTCTTCCTGCTTGTCGGGGCATCCGCGGTATTCGTTGAAATCAAGGGATCTCTCAACGTCATCTGGAGAGTGACCGATTCTGCGGCGACGGGAATAAGGGGGTTCATCCGGGCGCGGCTGATTTCTTTCCTGATGATCCTGGTCCTGGGAATCCTCCTGATGCTTTCAATGCTGCTCGGGACAGCCCTGTCCATAGCCGTGGACATGTTCCGGGAATTGCTGGTCCACTCCCGTTTATTCTGGCGGGCGGGCGACATCCTGATATCGCTGCTGCTGGCGAGCCTTTTGTTTGCGGTAATCTACAAAGTCCTGCCGGACACCGACGTCGAGTGGGGAGATGTCTGGATCGGGTCCGCTGCCACTGCAGTCCTGTTCACAATCGGAAAATACCTTATAAGTTTATACCTGGCGCGCAGTTCGATGGCCTCGGTTTACGGCGCCGCAGGGTCCCTTGCCGTTTTTATCCTCTGGGTCTATTACTCGGCGCAGATTTTCCTGTTCGGGGCGGAGTTGACGGCTGTCTATGCCCGGCGCTACGGCTCGCGGACAAGGGAAAGCAGGGGCAAGGGCGGGGTCATCCGTTTGAATTTTTCGCCTTCCTCGCCTCGATGATAAGCAGGGGCGGCACGCAGAAATAGCTGTATTCGCAATTGACGTGGGGGAAAATTTTCCTCAGGGGGCTCCTCAGGCAGCCTTCCGGCTGGAAGAACGTCTGGTATGCAATGAATTTGCCGCCCGGCTTAAGCGCCGTAAAGGTATTGCGGAGGATCTCATCGCGTTCGGGGATCATGGAGAAGGGGATCCCGGAGATGATGCAGTCAACCTTTATCGAACCCGAGTCGCCCAGGATATTCAGGACATTTCCGGCAGTGTCGTTGTGGATTTCGAGCCGCTCATCCGCAATATCTCTTTTAAGGAACTGGTAAAAATTACGGTTCCTTTCTATAGCCACCAGCCGCGAATCCGGCCTCATCCGTTCCAGCAGCGCCAGGGTGAACGCCCCCGTTCCCGGCCCGTACTCAATTATGATCCGGCTTGCCGGGAAATCGATCTTGCCGCAGACCTGGTTGACGGCAAACCTGGATGAGGGTGTAATGGATGCGACGTACTTGTCCGCCAGGAGGTTCTTCAAATATATGAGCGTGTTCAAGACAAGTCCCGGTTCAGCGTGTTTTTTTTAGCTCGACAATCCAGGAGGACAATTTTCTTGCCCCTTCGGAAAACACTCCCCTGCTCATGTAATTTGATTCGCTCTTCTGAACGAGAAATTCGGTCCCGGAATAGGTGCCCCGTTGGGAAATGCATGTGGAGATGATGGAGTCGCCCACGGTATAGAACCTGCCGAGCAGCAGGCCGATTGCCGGATTATCGGATTCCCATGTCGTCGCGTCCCCGCCTTGTGAGAACGGCTTGATGCGGTAATTGTTCTCAATGACAATGTCCCGGCCGGCGCGCATTTCCATCCTGCTGCGGTTGTGCCAGACATTGCCGGAATGGACTATTTCGGCAAAGCCGCTGAAGGGGAGGGGACAGCCTTCCTCGTCGTAGTAAACGCCCTCGGCCAGCCACAGCCCTTCCTGGAACAGAAAGGTGTGATTCATGGACCCCCGGAATTCCTGCAATCGAATTAAAAGGTAGCAGGTTCGGTTTTTTCCGTCAATCGGTTAAAGGCGGGCGGCGGGTTTTGTATGGGCATTTCTTTTTTTCATGGAACTTGCCCGCCCGCCCCGCCGATGATATACCTCGATGAATCCCACCGGAGAGAAACCGTAAGTATGAAGGGGACGCTTGTAAACAGCGGGGCGATAGTAGCGGGCAGCCTCATCGGGATCATGGCCGGGCAGCGGTTACCCGAAAGGATCAGAACCACCCTGATGCAGGCCCTGGGCCTGGCTTGCCTGGTGATCGGACTCCAGATGGCGCTCTCGGGGAGGGACATCCTGCTTGTGGTCGGCAGCCTGCTCGGGGGCGGCCTGGTCGGGGAGGTCTCCCGCATTGAGGACAGGCTCGAATCGGCAGGCGCTTTTCTCAAGGCGCGCTTCCGGTCGGGCTCCTCGACGTTTGTGGAGGGGTTTGTTACCTCGTCCGTGCTCTACATTTCCGGAGCGATGGTCATCGTGGGCTCGATCCAGGAAGGGACTACGGGCAATGCGGAGATCCTCTACACGAAATCCATCCTGGACGGCGTGGCCTCCGTCGCTTTCGCTTCCACCTACGGTGCGGGTGTCGCGTTTTCCGCGCTGACCGTCTTTGCCGTCCAGGGCGGCATAACCCTGCTCGCAACCTCGCTTAAATTCCTGCAGGCCCCCCCTGTCCTGGAAGCCGTAACGGCTACCGGCGGCGTTCTCATAATGGCCATCGGCCTGAACCTGCTGGGAATGGTTAAAATCAGGGTGGGCAACCTTGTGCCGGGCCTGGCAATTGCGATAATATGGGCGGTGCTTAAATAGACGGGATATGAATGGTAAAGACAACTGCTGAAAGACGCTATGACCTCCTGATTGTGAACGGGATGGTCTATGACGGTTTGGGCGTGCCGGGCGAACCGGCCTCTGTGGCGATCAAGGGAGACCGTGTAGTCAAAATATCGCCCGCGATCCGCCCCTCCCTTGCCAGGCGCGTTATCGATGCCCGTGGCAAGGCCGTGGCTCCGGGATTCATCGACCCCCACAGCCATACGGATATCGAGCTGCTGGTCAATCCGAAAGCCGAAAGCAAGGTACGCCAGGGCGTCACGACCGAGATCGGCGGCAATTGCGGTTTCACTTACTTTCCGCTAAGCGGCGAATGTCTGGAATTGAAAAAAAGATTTCTGAAGGACCGTTTTGATATTGATCTCGACTGGTATGACATAACCGGGTTCTTCAAGAGGCTTGAAAGGAGGGGCATAGCCCTCAATTATGTGACCCTCCTCGGACACGGCAGCCTCCGGGAAGAGGTGCTCGGTACGACTGACCGGGAGCCTACCTGGGACGAGCTTGCCTGGATGCGCTCCATTATCCGCGAAAACATGGAAAAGGGCGCTTTCGGCCTTTCCACGGGCCTGATCTATACTCCCGGATGTTTTGCCCAGCCTCCCGAAATAACGGAACTGTGCCGCGAGGTGGCCCAATACGGCGGGATTTACACCACCCACATGCGGGATGAAGGCGACTACCTGATGGAAGCCGTGGAAGAGGCGATAGAGGTTGCCCGGGGCGCCAGGGTGGGCCTTCAGATATCGCATTTGAAACTCACATATCCGCGCAACTGGGCCAAGATCCACGCCGTGCTCTCGCGCATATCCGAGGTGAAGGCCGAAGGCCTCGACATCCTTGCCGACCGCTATCCGTATACGGCGACTTCAACGTTCCTCAACGTTTTCTTCCCCCGCTGGATAAAGCAGGGTTCGCACAGGGAGTACCTGGCCCGTCTTATGGACCCGGAACTGGAGCCGGAACTCCGGGCGTACGTCGGGAAAATGGAGGAGAAGATCGGCACCTGGGAGAACATTATGATCTGTTCGGTGCTTACCGACAAGAACCGGTCCCTTACCGGACAGACAATCCATAACGCTGCCGCCCGGGCGGGCAAGGACCCGTATATTTTCATCCGCGACCTGCTGATCGAGGAAAACGACCAGGTCGGGATGATTAACTTCTCCCTGAATGAGGAGAACTTCAAAAGGATAATGTGCCACCCGCTCGTTGTGATCGGGTCCGACGGCTGGGCCCTGGCGCCCTACGGCGAGTTGGGCAAGGACAAGCCCCACCCGCGCTCGTACGGAACATTTCCGAGGCTGCTGGGGCGTTATGTGCGCGATGAAAAAATAATGAGCCTGGCGCACGCGATCGAGAAAATGACATCGATTACGGCGATGCGTTTCGGCCTCGCCGGCAGGGGGCAGCTGCGGGAGCATTATTTTGCCGATATCGTGATTTTTGATCCGGATACGGTCGAGGATCTGGCCACCTGGTCCGAGCCGAATCAGTATCCCCGCGGGATCGAATACGTAATCGTGAACGGCAGGGTGGTGATCGACCAGGGAGAGCATACCGGCACCCTGCCCGGGCGGGTCCTCAAGAAATGCGAGATCAACCCCCACCCCCGCTGGGCCCTGCCGCCTTCCGCATAAGAACAGCCCTCTCCAATTTTCGCGTATAGTACTTTCCCCTTTCAATTCAACGGAGTTTATAATATGAACTCTGCATTTCTCATTTCTGAAAGGAAGGATTGTATGAAGTTCACAAGAAGAATTCCCGTACCATTTCTGGCATTGCTCTTAACACTGGTATTTGCTCTTCCTGCTGCGGCCACGGAGAGCGGGGGAGGCTCATACCCCAACGGCGCCGAGGATTTCATGGGCGGGGCGCTTCCGCCCCCAGGGACGTATTTCATCAATTACCTGAACTATTACAGCGCCGATAAGTTTCAAAACACGGCGCTTTCCGATTTCAAGATCAATGCAGTTGCGGACGTCTTGAGGTTTGTGCATGTGACGAAAGCCAAGGTATTAGGCGCCGACTGGGCAATGCATGTGCTCGTGCCCGTTGTTTACCTGGACATACATTTAATGGGTGCAAAAGACAACCGGTGGGGACTGGGGGATATAATTTTTGACCCGTTTATCCTGGGATGGCATTCCAAAAACTTCCATGTGACCACGGGGGTTGATATAATCGCACCCACGGGGGATTACGATAAAAGCCACCTGGCGAACCCGGGGCGCAATTACTGGACATTCGAGCCGATCTTCGCCGCCACTTACCTGAGCGATTCCGGGATCGAGGTCTCCGGAAAATTCATGTACGATTTCAATACCAAAAACACGGATACGGAGTATCAGTCCGGCCAGGAGTTCCACGTGGACTACGGTGTGGGTTACCACCTGGGCAAATCGTGGGTCCTGGGCGCGTCGGGATACTA
>CAZKYN010000217.1:0-5499 GCA_964556675.1 uncultured Syntrophaceae bacterium | reverse complement strand
TCGAGATCATGAACGGCTACGGCGTGAAGAAGATAATCGCAACCTGCCCCCACGGATATAACACGTTGAAAAAAGATTATCCGCAATTGGGTGGAACTTACGAAGTATTCCATCACACAGAAATCCTGGCTGACCTTATCAAAGAAGGCAAGATCAGACTGACAAAACCCATTGATGCAACTGTAACGCTCCATGACTCCTGTTTCCTCGGCAGGTACAATAAAATTTACGACCAGCCCCGGAGTGCCCTGAACGCCGTACCCGGACTGAAACTCGTCGAAATGGAGAAGCACCATGACCACGGTTTCTGCTGCGGCGCCGGTGGTGCCAGGATGTGGATGGAAGAGCACGGAGAAAGAATAAACGTCAAGAGAACAGACATGGCGATCGCGACCAATGCCACGACGGTATGCTCAGCCTGTCCGTTCTGCGTGACAATGATCAGCGATGGTCTGAAAGACCGGAGCATGGAAGAGAAGATCGCCGCTAAAGACCTGGCCGAGATAATCTGGGAAGCCATGGACGCGGAAAAAAAGTAATTTAATCTGTTAGCAAACATGATTCGAAGGGGCCTTTTTCAAGGCCCCTTTTTTTGTGCAGTTTCAAGTAGACAAATGATGTCTGAATATTGTAATTGTACATTGGCTTAAAAAAAATTGGAGGAGGGGGTAGCATTATGATGAAGAAGTTGTGTCTCGTTTTCGTTTCAGTTTTTGTCAGCATTGCTCTTACATCGTCTGTATTTGCGGCGGGTTTTGCCCTGACTGAACCAAGCGCCCGGGCCAACGGCCTGGGGGGCGCGACGGTAGCCATGGGGGGCGATGCTTCGTGCCTGTTCTCTAATCCGGCGGCAATGACACGGCTCCCGGGAATCCAGACCCAGTTTGGCGCTATCGTTTTGCAGCCCAAACTGGATATCACAACGTATGGAATAGCGCCGTTTCCTCCCGTTCCCGGGACGAATTCGACAACTCCGACAAAAACCAGCATGGAAAACAATACGTTTGTTGCGCCCGTCGGCTACGTAACTTCTCAATTTTCCGATAAGCTTTGGGCCGGCGTGGGATTTTTCTCCCGGTTCGGGCTCGGAACAGAATTTGCCCAAACATGGCAGGGCAGGTACAATGCCTATAATTCCCGCGTCAGGAGCTATGAAGTGAACCCCAATGTAGCTTACAAGTTTACTGACAAACTCTCATTGTCCGCGGGTGTCAGCGCCATGTATTTCGATATTAAGCTGCAAAAGAAAATCCCCACATTCACTCTTGGCGGAACGAATGATATAGATCAAAAACTTACGGCCGATTCTGTCGGTTATGGATGGAATGTAGGACTCCATTATCAGCCCTATGATTGGATGGCCATCGGTATTTCGTATCGCAGTATGGTGAGACAGAGCGTTGAGGGCAATGCCAATTTCTCCGGCCAGGTAGGCGCTCTTCAATTATCGAGATTCCCTTCAAGCACCGACGGCAGGGGTACGATCCAATTACCGGAGGAATTATTCCTGGGCATTTCCTTTAAACCCGTTAACCGCGTAACGTGGGAAATCGGTGGCGTGATGTATGGATGGAGTTCATATGATAAACTTCAAGTTGAATTTAATGACCCGGTGAACAATCAAACGGTCTATCCCACCCGCAAAGACTGGAAAGACAGCTGGAGATTCCAGACGGGATTGGAATACAATGTGACCGACTGGATGGACCTGAGGTTGAGCTATGTGTACGACCAGAGCCCGGTGCCGGATCAAACCATAGATTTTATTCTACCTGATTCCGACCGGAACGTCTTTGGTATCGGTGTAGGTTTTCACGGAAAAGCGTGGACCGTTGATGCTTCATTCAATTACCTGATATTTAATGACCGGAATATTGCACCTCGCACCCTGGCCCAGGGTTCTACGGATTTCGTGCCCAGGTCTGAAGTCAGGAACGGAGATTGCCTGCTTTATGGCCTGAGCTTTGGATATAAATTCTAATAACAACTTTTGAACATAAAGAGCCCGGCGCCGCCGGGCTTTTTTTTGAATATCCGGTAACATTCAATAGTTCTTTGATCGCTTATTAAAATGCGATATATAGAATCAAACCTGCAAGGAGGCAATCTATGGGACAAACCACGATCAAACCCTGGCTTAAATCATACGAGACGGGCGTTCCCGAATTCATCAAATATGAAGAGATCTGCCTTCCCGACATCCTTGTGAGGACTGCTGGGCAATTTCCGACCCGGACAGCCCTGATATTCCAGGGATTCAAAATGACTTTTAGCGAACTTCAGGATATGGTGACCCGCTTTGCCTCATGTCTTTCCGGTTTCGGGATAAGGAAAGGCGACGCGGTCGCCATTTTGCTGCCGAACATGATCCCTTGTGTAGTGGCTTATTTTGCCGTTCTGAAACTTGGCGCTGTTACCGTAATGAACAACCCTCTGTATTCGGACCGGGAACTGGAGCACCAGTTCAACGACTCGGGATCAAAGGTCCTCATCACGCTCGACCTTCTCGGGAACAGGATGATCGACCTGCGGCCGAAAACAAAGATTAAGCAGATCGTTTACACATCCATCGGAGATTACCTGCCCTTCCCGAAAAACCTGCTGTTCCCACTTTTTGCCAAAAAGAAGAAACTGGCCGCGGACGTGAAACCTGCGCCGGATGTTTACAGGTGGAAGGATTGCATTGCCGGCAGCGGCGCCAATCCCCCGAAAGCGGAAATCGGTTTCGAGGATATCGCGATGTATCAATACACCGGTGGTACCACGGGTGTTTCCAAAGGTGTTATGCTGACCCATGCCAATTTGAGCAAGCAGGTCCAGCAGCTCGAGGCCTGGTTTCCGACGTTTTCCAAGGGAACAGAGATTATGCTCGGAGCCCTGCCCTTCTTTCATGTCTTTGGGCTCTCCACGGCAATGAACCTTTCCATTCACATGGGGTGGACGGATATCCTTGTACCCCGTCCCCAGCCCGAGCAACTCCTGGAATCCATCCGGAAATTCAGACCGACCTTCGCTCCACTGGTGCCCACTATGTATATCGGCATGCTGAACCATCCACATTTGAAGAAAACCGATATGACCTGCATCCGGGGATGTTTTTCGGGGAGCGCGCCCTTGCCGGTCGAGGTCATCCATGATTTCGAAAAGGCGACAGGAGCAATAATAGTCGAGGGTTTCGGTATGACGGAAACCACCCCTGTCACTCATGTGAATCCTTTTGCCGGCGGGGCCCGCAAGGTCGGCAGCATCGGCCTGCCAATCCCCGATACGGAGGCGCGAATTGTCGATCTGGAAACCGGGACAAAAGATGTCAATCCGGGTGAGTCGGGAGAGCTAATAGTTAAAGGCCCCCAGATCATGAAGGGGTACCTCAACAAACCGGACGAGACGGCAAACACGCTGAAAGATGGATGGTGCTATACAGGCGACATAGCAAAAATGGACGAGGAAGGATATTTCTATATCGTTGACCGCAAAAAGGATATGATCATATCCGGCGGATACAATGTTTATCCGCGTGACATAGATGAAATCTTTTATGAGCACCCCAAGGTCCAGGAGGCCGCAACCATCGGAATTCCCGACCCGAAGCGGGGGGAAAATATCAAGGTATTCGTGGTTCTGAAGGAAAACGAAACGGCAACGCAGGAGGAGTTGATCACATATTGCAAGACCAAACTGGCCACTTATAAACTACCGACCGAGATCGAATTCCGCAAGGAGCTCCCTAAGAGCACCGTCGGTAAGATCCTGCGCAAAGAATTGAAAGCCGAAGAGCTTGCCAGAAGGAAAAAAGCGGAGGCATGAATGATAAAGTTCCTGGAAGCAGATGAGTCTGTAAAGATCTGTTACTGGTGCAGCGGTGAGGGTTTTCGTGGCGACAGGAAAAACCTTTTATTCGTGCACGGCTCGGGAGGTGACCACACACTGTGGAAAGAGCAATTCCCTGGACTCCAGGAATTCAACATAGCAGCCATAGATCTGCCCGGGCATGGCCGGTCTTCCGGCAAAGGCGAACAGTCGGTCGAAGATTATGTGGAATGGATCAGGAAGTTTATTGAAAAAAGCGAGTACAAAAGACCTGTTGTGATCGGACATTCCCTCGGGGCTGCAATCAGCCTGGTCAGCGCCATCAAATACGGTGGACTTATATCAGGGATCGTGCCGGTGGGCGGCGGGGTGACAATGCCGGTCAACGATGTCATCCTCAACGGGATCCGTTCCAATACGGCAGAGACAATGGCCTTTATAGCCAAGTTCTCAGTCACCAAGGAAAATCGAGAGAGGTTCCTGGATAAATTGAAAGGCGACATGACGAAAACCGACCCGGCTGTCACGTACGGAGATTTTCTTTCCTGCAGCAAGCTGGATATTGCAAAGTACATTTCCGCAATTAAGGTACCCGCCCTGATCGTCTGCGGCGCTGATGATAAGATGACCCCGCCGGCTTTATCACAGTTTCTATACGAGCACATTCCGGGGGCCAGGATTGCCCTGATTGGCGGAGCGGGCCATTACGTAATGTGGGAAAAGCCGCGTGAGCTCAATACCGCCTTATCCGGGTTCGTGAAAGGCCTTGGCTGATCCATGGCAGCAATCCTGGTAGTATTTCATTCCCAAACCGGAAATACCGAACGAATGGCAAAAGCTGTTGCAGAAGGTGTTTTAAGCATCGAGAACAGCCGGTGCGTCCTGAAGAGGGCCTTTGAAGCGGATATCCGCGACCTGGTTGAAGCGGACGGGATTGCGATCGGGACCCCCGAAAATTTCGGTTACATGTCCGGGGCTGTAAAGGATTTTTTTGACCGGACGTTCTATCCCGCCCAGGATAAGGTGTTTAGAAAACCTTACGTGGTCTTCATAAGCGCCGGAAACGACGGGACCGGCGCTTTGAATTCCATTGAAAGGATCGCCCTGGGCTATAAATTCAAAAAAGTCTATGACCCGGTGATCTCAAAAGGTAAACTTACCGAGGTGACGATTGAAAAATGCCGCGAGCTGGGAAAAATACTGGCAAGCGGATGTGATGCCGGAATTTTTTAGCGTACTTAATTAAGCCCCGAATTTCTCCAGTCGCAGGGCATGGGCAAGGGCCAGTCCCATCAGATATACCGTCGGCATCCTTCCTATACCCCCCAACAGACAGTCCCTTTCTCCAAACCGTTCCACCGTGTCCGGGCGGCAATTCCTGCTTGCCAAAATGACGGGGACGGGATGCCAACTGTGTGAAGCCAGAGCGGCAGGCGTCGAATGGTCGCCGGTAATTACAAGGACGTCCGGTTTCAACCCGGTTATCTCGGGTATTAACGAGTCGACCTTTTCAATCACTTTTATCTTTGCCTCAAACTCCCCGTCCTCTCCCCGCGAATCAGTGGGCTTCACATGGATGAAAAAGAAATCGTATTCCGAGTAGCTCTTTTTGAGCTGCTCAATCTCTGCTTCGACTGAATCGGTGAGGGGCGCTATGGTCATTCCCAGCAGGCGTGCTATTCCCCGATA
>CAZKYN010000216.1:0-5505 GCA_964556675.1 uncultured Syntrophaceae bacterium | reverse complement strand
TCAAATAAAAGAAAGATCCTTCGCTGGCGCTCAGGATGACATCTAAAGCGAGCAGTGTCATTCTGAGGAGCAAAGCGACGAAGAATCTATCTTTTAAACCCTTGCAGATTCAATATGCTTTATAGACGACAAACTCGAGAAATGTCTTGATCAGCTCCGAGATATACTTGTCTTTCCGGTATATGAGGTAAAAATCCCGCTTCAGGTCTATCCCGCTGAGCGGGAGTGATTTGAGCACACCCAGCTGCACCTCCCGGGCTACAGCAGATTTGGAGATTATGGATATCCCCAGCCCGGCCTCGACGGCCTTCTTTATGGCCTCGGTATTGCCGAACTCCATAGTGTTCCTCAGAACGACACCTGCCGCCTTCAGCCGCTCTTCAATAATAGCCCGCGTTCCCGACCCGCTCCTCGAAATAATGAATTTCTCTCCCAGAAGATCGTCCGCGGAAATGCTGTCCCGCTTTGCCCAGCTCTTGTTGCCGGGGACGATGACAATCAGCTCATCCTTGTGGAATGGGGACATGACCAGCCGCTCATTATCAGGAGGTCGGGCCGGCGCGCCCAGAAGGCCGATATCCGCGGCATTGTCCAAAACCTGTCTTATGATCTGCCGGTTCAAATCGATGTCCAGGGTTACCCTGGTCCCGGGATACAGTTTCTGGAATTTCTCCAGGATGCCGGGGAGCAGGTAGATCCCGATAGTGACGCTCGCCCCTATGTTCAGGTCTCCCGCCTGAAGGCCCTTCAAATCATCTATCTCCTCTTTGGCGCGCTCGACCATCCTGAAGATCTTTTCCGCCGCGGCAAACAGCATCTCGCCGGCCTGGGTCATGACCACCTTTTTCCCGATCCGGTCAAAAAGACGGGTCCCGTAATATTCCTCGAGATCCTTTACATGTTTGCTTATCCCCGGCTGGGTAAGGCACAGGGCCTGGGCCGCCCGCGTGAAGCTCTGCAGTCGGGCAACTATATGGAAGACTTTAAGCTGGCTTAGATATGTATCCATAATCCTGAATGATGATTTCTATTAAATCAATTCATTTGATTTATATTTCGAAAAGGTGTTTTTTTCAACAAAAAACAGGAGGTATAAAAAATGGAAACTGAACTGGGGAATTTGGCCTTTTCGTATTTTTATAACGGGTTTTGCTGCTCCGAAGCGGTCTCCAAGACCATAATCGATCGTTTTTCCGATAATCCAGAGGGCTTTCCGGTCAAGGTTGCCTCAGGCTTTTGCGGGGGCATCGGCAGGTCGCATGAAGACCTCTGCGGCGCGCTGGCCGGCGGGGTTATCGCCGCGGGTTATCTTTTCGGCAGGATGGAGCAACGCAAGGACTTGAGCGCGGCATGTCAGGTTATTTCCGAGTTCCGCAAAGCGTTTGTTCAGGAGTTCGGCTCGACCAACTGCGCCGCCATCCTGCAGAGCCTGGGAGAGCAGGAGAATTACATTAAATGCAAACGGCTGACCGGCAGGGCGGCCGAGATTCTGGCGGACATTCTGGAAAAGAGGAAAACAGGAGCGTAAGGACCCATCCGGTGAGTTTTGTGAAAATCATCCGCGCAGCTCAATTGATAAGGCAAAACCTGGGCACGTGCTCCTTTGCCGCATTTGCGGCCGGCATCCTGATGGGCTGGGCCCATCCACTTCCCAAAATAAAACTGCTGCTTCCGATAGCCTGCGTGCTGATGCTGTTCCCTGCCTACCTGGAAATCAGCAGGCAGAGGCTGCGCGATGTATTTTCCCGGCCATTGTCTTTCTCCCTGGCGCTGCTCTACAATGTCCTGGTGTCGCCGGCCCTGATGTTCGGGATAACCGAATTCTATGCCGCCGGTCCAGTTTCAGAACTTACTGTCGGCCTGCTGCTCTTCGGGATGATACCGGCCGGCGGCATGGGCCCTGCCTATACGGGGATGCTCGACGGCAACGTGAATTTATCTCTCACCATATCGAGCGCCAGCCTTTTGATGAGCTTGGGCCTGGTGCCGTTCTGGAGTTGGCTGCTGCTGGGCAAGATCCTGTATGTCCCCGTCGGGCTGATAATACAATATCTGTTCCTGATAATTTTCCTGCCGGCAGTGATTGCCCTGATTACCAGGGCTTACCTGGTAAATAAATTCGGGAGACCGGCATTCGATACACTCAAGGGGATCCTGCAGAATATTTCGGTTTTCGGCCTGATTCTGATGCTGCTCATCATCTCTGTCCTCAATGCGTCGTTTATCGTCAGGAGCGCCGGGCACATACTGGGTGTTTTCCTGCCCGCAGCATCATTTTCTCTTCTTCTGCTCGTCGCTGCCAGTGCTATGGGCCTGGCATTCCGGCTTCCTTACCAGGACCGAATAGCCCTGACCATCGGCGCCACGACTAAAAACACCGCCATTGCCATGGCGCTGGCCATGACGGCCTTCAGCGGCAAGGGGGCTGTATCCATCGCCATAGCCGGCCCGCTCGTGCAGCTGCCGGTCATGATCTGTTTTATTAAAATCCTGACCTTTATGCCGAACTGGAGCCAAAAGCATAATCAGAAAGCGAACATTAAAGGATTCAAATGAAAACGCTCGCAATTGACGGCATGATAACCGATTTCACCTAAGACGGCCTTCTCCTCCGGCCCGAACTCTGGAACCCGGACAGCGGCCGCGCTTTGATGAAGAAATGAAGGACAGGGCTATCGCGATTGTGCTAAAAGGATTCCGGCGCAGCCGGACATAAAGTATAGAAGGGAGTAGATATGAAATCGAAGTTTTTCTCCACGGCAAAAGCTGCCGTTTTTGCGATAACCCTGGCATGGGCAGTCACACTCAACGCCCAGCAGAATTCGCCGTTTCCATCCTATGGGTCCGGGCCGGTTGAGGTTAGGATATACTCGGATTATCTCTGCCCGCCTTGCCGGCAGCTGGAGCCCTCGCTGGAGCCGCTTTTAAAAAAACTCCTGAAAAAGAAAAACATAACCTTGACATTTGTGGATGTCCCCATGCACGGGGGCTCTCTGCTGTATGCGCGGTATTACCTGTATGCGCTGAACAGCGCCAGCAGCGCCGATAAATCGATTCACGTCCGGGGCGTCCTTTTCCGGGCGGCTAACGATCTCGAATCCACGACCAGCGAGAAGCTTGAAGAGCTTTTTGCCGGCCGGAAGATCGGCTACGCGGCCTTCAACCCCAAGCCCGTCTTCGAGCGCTACAACGCCCTGATCAGCGAGGACGGCATCGACACGACGCCTGCATGCGTTATTGTCCGCAACGGCAAAAAGGAAAAGGTAATCGGAGCGGCGGCAATCACCAAAGCGCTGGAAGGCCTGATTTGAGTTTACCATGCAACGCGAACATTTATTAAAGGCCGTCAACCTTGTTGTCCCGGCGTTCGCTATCGGCCTGATGGTCTATTACAAAGCCTGCGATACGTCCTGCTCCAGCCTGAAAGGCACATTGCTCGGACTGGACCTGGCGGCGGTCGGGATTTCGGCCATGGCGGCGCTGCTGGCCGTTGCCGTTGTGCCCCGGTCCCTTTCCATTGAACCGGTTGGCCGGCTCCGGACGCTTATACTTTCAGGCGGCCTCGGGGGCGAGGCCGTGCTTGTCCGTTTCCAGGTCGTCCAGGGCGTGTATTGCCCGTACTGCCTTGTATTCGGATTATGCCTGCTGGCCCTCTTCGGGGCGAACCTTCCGAGTATGGACCGGAGGCTCGCAATATGCGCATGCCTGGCGGGGGTTGTTGTTTTTGCCCTGTTCTTCAGGGGATCGGTGCTGCCCCTCTATGGATAAGAGGACATGACCCGAGCCGCTTCATATAATTCGTTTTAAAGGAGGACGGATATGGGCAATATTGAGGTATGTTTCCTTGGCAGCGGGGATGCCTTCGGGAGCGGGGGGCGCCTGCAGAGCTGCATCCTGCTCAAGACCGGCCAACAGCAAATGCTCCTCGACTGCGGGGCCAGCGCTCTCACCGGCATGGCCAGGTTCGGAGCAGACCCGAACGGCATAGACCTGATCGCCATCTCTCACCTCCACGGCGATCATTACGGCGGTATCCCGTTCCTCATAAACGGCTCCCAGCTCATGTTCAAAAGGGAAAGGCCTCTCGCCGTTATCGGGCCGCCCGGTATCGAGCAGATGCTGGTCAAGGCCGCGGACGCGCTCTTTCCCGGGTCCTGGGGACGCCCGACAAGGTTCTCCCTCAAAGTGAGCGAATATGAGGCGGGCCGGGAGATGGAGATCGGGGATGTAAAAATCATTCCCTTTGTCAACTATCATCCCCAGGTCGACAACTCCTTCGCGCTGCGGATAACATCCGGGGGAAAGACAATTGCCTATTCGAGCGACACTGAATGGACCGATTCCCTTTTGAGCGCCGCCCGCAACGCCGACCTCTTCATCGCGGAGGCGTACTTCTTCGAGAAAAAGGTGAAGGGACACATGGATTTCAAGACCCTCAGCGACAATTTCGGAAAGACCGGCGCCAGGCGCCTCGTTTTGACCCACATGGGCAGGGATATGCTTGCAATGGTCGACAAGGTCCAGTGCGAGGGCGCATATGACGGGGCCGTTTTTATCGTTTGATGCAGCAACCGGGGGCAACAGTTCCTCTCCAGGTCAGTTGCCTCCGGGGCAGTTAAATCCCGCCACAAACACAAAAACTTCCTTCAGGCCCCCTGCTGAACTTGAAAACGAATGCCGACTTGGTGCAATATGCGATCAAGCATGGTATTGTCCAGCGCAACTAAAAAGGACGGAACGGATATCTCATGAAAAAAATGTTCCTCTGCCTAGCGTTTCTGCTGACCGCCTCTGTTTGCTTCGCGTTTGTTACCGACGACTTCAGCGGCGCCCCGGACCTTGCCGGTTTCCGGGGCTTGAAATGGGGTGACAATGCATCCAATATACCGGGCCTGGCAATCTTGAGCGAGTACCCTTTTATGCAGAGATACTCCAGGGCAAACGATCAGCTGCGCATCGGGGACATCGGGCTGGAATCCGTTATATACAATTTTTACAAGGGCAGGTTCATGGGGGTCAGCATTCAGGCCCGGGGCGCCGATAACTGGAAAACCCTGAAATCCATGATGTTCGAGAAATTCGGGTCGGCCCCGGACGACTCCCCCAATAACTGGGCCGAGCAGTATGAATGGCGGGCCGGCCGTTCGGTGACCCATCTGCAGTATTTCAAAAAGAGCGGCGCCGTCAAGCTCTGGATCGTTTCGGCCGAAATTTCGGGACTGAAAAACAAGGACCATTAAGGCGTCCACTCGGAATTTAGCAATCAATTCGCAAACCGTCTCATCCAAACCCTTAGAGCCCCTAAGGGTTTTTTCCGCGATTTTTCAGGGATTGTAGGATATCTTTTTGTCCCCTCTCGTTTACAATACGCACGCTGAATTTTTATCACATTGCGAGGTAGGAATGGCAAGAAGATCGCGCGTATCCGGCCTGGATAAAAGCCCCACCGGTATCAAGGGTTTTGAGGAAATAAGCTACGGCGGCCTGCCGAAGGGCCGGCCCACG
>CAZKYN010000215.1:0-5525 GCA_964556675.1 uncultured Syntrophaceae bacterium | reverse complement strand
AACTGTATCCGAAAATAACCATCAGCGCGGCCGAGAGCCAGACGGCCCTGGAAAACGAGAATGCGATTATGGCGCAGCCGAACAGGCTCGACCCGTAGACAATCCATTTTCCCAGGCCGAGGATGGACTTGCGGGCGGCGAGATAAACCGCCCCGATGAGCGCACCAGTGCCCGAACACGCCATCATCAGCCCCAGCGTCCCCGGGCCTCCCAGGAGTATGTCCCGGGCAAATACGGGCATGAGCACGGCATAAGGCATCCCCATCAGGCTGATCACGGCCAGCTGCAGCAGGATGTAGCGGATCGGCGCGAAGCCGAAAGCGTATGCAAAACCCTCGCGCAGACCCTGCCACACCCGGGTGGCGGGCCTTGTTTCCCGCCGCGGCACCTTGATGGCCGCCAGCGCCGCAAGTATCCCGGCATAGCTTATCGCATTGACCAGAAAGCATGTCCCTTCTCCCGCGATCCCAATCAGCACTCCGGCTATGGAGGGACCGACCAGCCGCGCCCCGTTGAACATGAGGGAATTGAGGGCTATCGCGTTGCCCAGGTCTTCCTTTCTTTCCACAATCTCGACGACGAAAGACTGCCTTGCGGGTATATCGAAAGCATTGACCAGTCCGAGGAAGACGGCCAGGACCACGATATGCTCGTACCGGATGGCCCCCGATAGCGTGAGGACGGCGAGCAGGGAGGCCTGCAGCATGGCAAGGGACTGGGTGGCGAGCAGGATGCGGTAGCGGTCCCAGCGATCGGAGAACACCCCGGCAAAGGGGCTTACCGCCAGGGTCGGGATCATCCCGGCAAAACCTATGAGTCCGAGCAGGAATGCCGAGTTGGTCAGGTCGTAAGCGAGCCAGCCAAGCGCAAGCTGCTGCATCCAGGTGCCGATCAGGGAAAAACTCTGGCCGCCGAAATAGAGTCTGTAATTCCTGTACCGAAGGGCGCGCAAGGTGAACTTCAACCCCGGCGCGTTGAAATTCGCCATCAGGACCTTATCATGACAAGCATCATCTTGAAGCGGGCAGGGGCCTTCAGCGAGTGCGGCTCCCCGGCCGGCATTACGAGGAACTGCCCTGCCCCGAGCCGGTGCTCCGCGCTCGAGAGCGTGATCAGGGCGGTCCCGTCCACAATATATACGAGAGCATCGAAAGGCGCTGTATGCTCGCTCAGGCCCTGGCCCTCATCAAATGCAAACAGGGTCACGGTCCCGGTGTCCTTCTTCAATACTTCGCGGCTGACGATGGATCCCTCCTGGTAATCAACAAATGCGGAAAGCGCTTCCGGTGATCTTTTTTCAGCCATTGGCGGTCACCTCCGTTTTTCTGCAGGGTAGCCGAAGATACTCAAAAATACAAAAGAATAAGGGGCGCTGCGGGCGGCTAGTGTTTGACTTTGAGGTTCTTTCGTCTATACTTTAACAGACCGTTGAAAAACGCTCATCCTCCCTCAAGCTGCCGCGTCGTGCTGTAAACCGAAGACACCCATACGCCTCAATCGATTTTTGCGCGCCTGCAATTCAGCGTTTTTTGAGCAGTCTGCAAAAAAGTATTTCACCGGAAAAGGAGGAGCGAATATGTTTGCACCCAAAAGCATTCTGGTGCCTTCTGACTTTTCGGAGTATTCGGACAGGGCCCTGCAAAAAGCGATAGACCTGGCCAGACAATTCAAATCCAAAATTTATCTGCTGCACGTGATAGATGAAGGCCTGCAGCAATGCGTTGCGGACTATTGCCTGACCGAGGAGGTCATGCGGAGAATGGAAATGGAGGACAAGACTGCCACGCAAAAGCGTCTTGAGCAGCAGGCAGGGAAAATTCCGGATGCCGCAGGGCTCGACATTTCTTATGACATCCGAAAGGGGTATCCGGCCGAAGAAATCCTGAAAGATCAGCAGGAGAGAAACCCGGACCTGATTGTGATCGCAGCTCACGGCAGAACGGGGCTGCTCCGTAACCTGCTGGGCAGCACGTCCGACAAGGTTTTGAAAAGAGCGACCTGCCCCGTTCTCCTGGTCAGGGCATAGCGCCTCCCCTCGCGACCACTCCGCTTTCTTTAAAGAATTGACTTCACGGTCGATTAACTGCATCATCCGAAGTGATGCGAAAAGGCTCGACAGCTGAACGGGGCCTGTTGACAGTTCCCGGGCAATCCTGGACCCGGATGCTCAGGTTGCCGGTATCGATTTCCCCGGCCCGCCGTTACCTCAGGTCCTGCAGGGACAGGGCGAGGACGATTCCGGACCCGGAACTGCGGCGGCAGGCGCTCGCGAGCATTGCGCAGAAATCCTTTCACTGTGAAGGCGGTTCGCTCTACGGCCTTCTGTCCGGCAGCCGCACATCGCGGGACCAGGTGGATCCGGCCGTCAAATTCATTGTTGCTTACCAGACCATGAGCGACCGCAGTTGCCGGGCCGATGCTCGGCATCTATGCGCTTCCATGTTAAATCTCATCTTCTGCCTTGCGCCTCAAACGCATTAAGGAGTCATTATGAAACCATCCGGCATAATAACCCTCACGACGGATTTCGGCAGCGCCGACCCGTATGCGGGCGCCGTTAAGGGCGTAATCCTCTCGGTCAACCGGAAAGCGGTGCTTGCCGACATCAGCCATAATATCCCCCGCGGTTCTGTCCCGGAAGCATCCTGGGTCCTCATGGAATCCTATAAATACTTTCCACCGGGGACCGTCCACATGGCCGTGGTGGACCCGGGCGTGGGCGGGGCGCGCCGGGCCGTTGCGGCCGCCGCGGGCGGCCACTTCTTTGTCGGCCCCGATAACGGTATTTTCTGGCCTGCCCTGAATGCTCCGGGTTCGGTCGTCGTGAGCCTGGACAACCCGCGTTTTTTCCGTCCCGAGGTGAGCCTCACTTTTCACGGCAGGGACATCTTTGCCCCTGTGTCCGCCTGGATTTCCAGGGGGGAGGACATCCGGTCCATGGGGGCAGTCATAGACGACCCGGTAAAACTGGAGATTCCCCGGCCCTTCGTATCTTCGGGGAGGCTTCATGGCCGGATTGTCCGGGCCGACAACTTCGGGAATATCATTACGAACCTGGACCGGGCGGCAATATCAGGCTTTCTCGGCACGGCTCCCGCGCTGATCCGGATGGGTCCGGTGCGGCTGCATGAAATCAGCACAACATACAGTTCAGTCCCGGCAGGGCGGGCCCTGGCCCTTTTCGGAAGCTCCGGGTTTCTTGAGATTGCCGTGAACGGGGGCAGCGCGGCCGGGTCACTGAAACCCAAAGATGTGGAGATTATTATCGAAAAGGCCTGATAATCCAGCTGCCTCCGGGTTGACAGCCGTCTTCGGGATGATTATAATCGCCCGGCAGGTTAAGGGAAGCGCTTTAGAAGGTAAATACACCCTCTCCTGGGATCACCCTCCCGTTCAACCGCAAATATCTGGATATTATTTTTTCATGCTGATTTAAGAATGGCTGACCTGCGCATATATTCGGGAAAACCATTCCTGCACTTCGACAGGCTCAGCGGCCGCACGCAGCGGCCGCAAAATCCAACTGTTTGAGCCTCTTGAGGAGGCGAGTTTTGGAGCAGCGGAGCGAATTCAGAACGCGACACAGGGCGCCGTTCTTACAGCATGAAAGCAAATTGGGCATGGACGATTGCATAAAAATACAGGGAGCGCGCCACAACAACCTCAAGGGGTTTGACATCGAGATCCCCCTGAACCGGATTACTGTCATTACCGGCGTGAGCGGGGCGGGCAAATCCTCGCTCGCTTTCGACACGCTGTATGCGGAAGGCCAGCGGCGCTATATCGAGACATTCTCTCCTTACGCCCGCCAGTTCATGGACCGCATGGACAGGCCCAAGGCGGACAGGATCGAGGGGATCCCCCCCGCCCTGGCAATCGAGCAGGGCGATCCGGTCCGTACTTCCCGATCGACCGTGGGCACCGTTACCGAGATAAACGATTTCATGAAGATGCTTTTTGCGAGGACCGCCGAGCTCCACTGCTCCGGGTGCGGCAGGATCGTAAGGAGGCATTCGCCCCAATCTATTTTCAGTGAATTGAAGGACTCGTGCCCTGAGGGGACCCCGATAGCCGTAACGGCCGGCGTCGCCGGGTCGACGGCCGCGGAGCTCCGGGCCGCGGGCCTGGACAGGGTATGGGCGGACGGCAGAGCAGCAGACCTGGAGGACTTTGATGGCGATCCCCGGGAAGGCTGCGAGGTCCTGTTTGACAGGCTCCCCTTCCGCTCCGCGGACCGCAAGCGGATCATCGATTCGATCGAGACGGCGCTGCGCTGGGGTAAAGGAAAGGTATCCGTCTGCCCGATCGCGAACGGTCCGGGGGAGGTCCCGGGCCGGGGCGGCAAAGGGCCGCTGCGTTTCAGTTCGTCGCTGGAGTGCCCGTACTGCAATATCTCCTTCCGGGACGCAACGCCCAACCTCTTCTCCTTCAACTCGCCTGCGGGCGCCTGCCCGGAATGCCGCGGCTTCGGGCGGATAATCGATATCGACCCGGAACTGGTCGTGCCCGACCCGCGTAAGACGATCCGGGAGGGAGCTGTCAAGCCCTGGACGGGTATAGCCCGGGAGGAATTCCGTGACCTCCTGGTATTCTGCAACAGGAAGAAAATCCCCGTCGACATCCCTTTTGGTGACTTGCCGGAAGAGGACAAAAGGGCCGTCTTCGAGGGGGACTCGCGGTTTTACGGAGTCAGGGGCTTTTTCGAGTGGCTCGAGACCAAGCGCTACAAGCTCCATGTCCGGGTATTCCTGGCCCGTTACCGCGGCTACAACACCTGCCCCAATTGCGGGGGATCGAGGCTTGTCCCCGAGGCGCTGCTGTGGCGCATCCGGGGCAAATCGATAGCCGATTTCTACTCGGTGCCGCTGGAGCAGGCATTCCGGTGTTTGAAAGAGATCAACCCTTACGAACTGGACGAGGCGTCTTCACTGCTGCTGTCCGAGATCAGCCGCCGTCTCGGATACCTCATCGACGTCGGCCTCGGCTACCTCTCGCTCGACAGGCAGTCACGTACGCTCTCGGGAGGGGAGATGGAACGGGTCAGCCTGACCAAGGCGCTCGGCTCCTCGCTCGTCGACACCCTCTACATCCTTGACGAGCCGACTGTCGGCCTTCACCCGCGCGATTCGCAGCGGCTCATCGGGTTGCTGCGCCGGCTCAGGGACCAGGGCAATACGATAATAGTCGTCGAGCACGACCCGGAGATCATCCGGGCCGCCGATAATGTAATCGACCTGGGCCCCGGCGCGGGGGAGAGCGGCGGAAACCTCATCTATAACGGCCCCGTGCCGGGGATGGCAGCCCGCAGGGAATCCCTTACCGGCAGCTATCTCTCCGGGCGGCTGCATATACCGGTGCCCGAAAGGAGGAGGCATCCCACCGGGTTCATAACCCTGCGGGGCGCAAGCGAGCACAACCTCAAGTCAATCGATGTGAAACTGCCCCTGGGAGTCATGACCGTCCTCACCGGGGTCTCCGGCTCGGGAAAGAGCACGCTGGCGGTGGAAACGCTGTACCGCCGGTTG
>CAZKYN010000214.1:0-5582 GCA_964556675.1 uncultured Syntrophaceae bacterium | reverse complement strand
GATGAAGAATCTTTCTTTCTGAAAAAATAGATCCTTCGCTTCGCTCAGGATGACAAATAACTGTGCAGGAGGGCGCCACATGAACTATCCCGAGTACAGGCCGAGGCGGTTGAGGCAGAACGAAAATTTCCGGAGGATGGTCCGGGAGACGAAACTTTCAGTGGACGACCTGGTGTACCCTTTGTTTGCCGTCCCCGGCAAAGGGGTGAAAAAGCCGATTAATTCCATGCCGGGCAACTTCCAGATGTCGATCGATCACCTGGTTAAAGAGGTTGCAAAGGCGAAGGGCCTCGGCATCCCGGCGGTCCTGCTGTTCGGCATCCCGGACAAGAAGGATGAGACGGCGAGCGGCGCCTATGCCCGCGACGGGATAATCCAGAGGGCGGTAAAGGAAATCAAGAACAAGGTCCCTGATATCCTGGTGATCACGGATGTGTGCCTGTGCGAGTACACGAGCCACGGCCACTGCGGCATGCTCGAGGGCGATTGCGTGGACAACGACAGCAGCCTGGAGCTGATTGCGGAGACGGCCCTGTCGCACGCGGAGGCGGGCGCGGACATGGTGGCTCCATCGGCTATGATGGACGGCCAGGTCGGCGCGATCCGTGAGGTGCTGGACGAAGCGGGCCGCGAGAGCGTGCCGATAATGGCCTACTCGGCCAAGTACGCGTCCTGTTTTTACGGGCCTTTCCGGGAAGCTGCCGAGAGCGCCCCGAAGTTCGGCGACCGCAAGGCATACCAGATGGACCCTCCCAATGCCATGGAGGCAATAAGGGAGATCGAACTTGATGTCGCGGAAGGCGCGGACATCATCATGGTGAAACCGGCCCTCGCGTACCTCGACATTATCAGCCGGGCCCGGGAGGAGTTCAACCTGCCCATTGCCGCTTACAACGTGAGCGGCGAGTTCGCGATGGTGAAGGCGGCGGCAAACCTGGGCTGGATGGATGGCGAGCGCGCCATGATGGAGATTCTGACCTCAATCAAGAGGGCGGGAGCGGATATGATCCTTACGTACTTCGCCGTGGACGCGGCAGAATATTTGAATAAATGAACCTGAACGAAACAAAATCCCTGCCGGGCAACCTGCGGATGATCGCCTGGGAAGTGACCAGGAGCTGCAACCTGGCGTGCGTGCACTGCCGCGCCTCCTCGCTCCACGGCCCATATGAGGGCGAGTTCGACACGGAAGAATGCAAGGCCCTGCTGGATGACATCTCTTCCTTTGCGCACCCCGTAATCATCCTTACGGGCGGCGAACCCCTGCTGAGAAAGGATATATACGAAATAGCCTCTTACGGCACCGGCAAGGGGTTGAGAATGGTCCTGGCAGCCAACGGGACACTGGTCACGGACAGGGCGGCCCGCAAGATGCTCGATGCCGGGATCAAGAGGGTGAGCGTGAGCATTGATGGCAAGGATTCTGCCGGCCACGACAGTTTCCGGGCCGTCCCGGGGGCTTTCGCAGGAGCGCTGCGCGGGATCGAGCGCCTGAAGAAAGCCGGCATGGAATTCCAGATTAATACGACAATAACGCGTGCCAACATCCACCAGATCGCGGATATTCTGGACCTGGCCGTCCGGCTCGGGGCGGCGGCGCACCACATATTCCTGCTCGTACCGACGGGGCGCGGCAAAGACCTGGCCGGCCAGGAGATTTCGTCCGCCGAATACGAGGAGACCCTGGAGTGGTTCCACGAGCAGAGTTCATGTGCCCCTCTGCAGCTGAAAGCTACGTGCGCCCCCCATTACTTCCGGATACTTCACCAGAAAAAAGGCGCCGGCCGGAAAACATACTCGCACCCGCTGCACGCCATGACAAGGGGCTGTCTGGGGGGGATATCGTTCTGCTTCATTTCCCACACGGGCCAGGTGCAGCCCTGCGGCTATCTTGAAGCCGATTGCGGGCAGATCAGAAAGACGCCGTTCCGCAATATCTGGGAGGAATCCCCGGTGTTCCGGGACCTGCGAGACCTCGCGAAGTATAAAGGGAAATGCGGCCGCTGCGAATTCATCCAGGTTTGCGGCGGCTGCCGGGCAAGGGCATATGAACAGACTGGCGATCTCCTGCAGGAGGAGCCGCTATGTGTTTACGAGCCGCACAAAAGGCCAGAAACGGAGTAGCAAGAATGTCATTCTGAGGCTTTAGCCGAAGAATCCATTTTGATTCCATAAAAGAAAGATTCTTCGCTCCGCTCAGAATGACAAAATTATGCTTGGCTTCAAAGCCGGGAAGACCGGTTTGATGCTGACCCGCTTCGACAGGCTCAGCGAAAGATTATTTATATGGACGAACTCGATAAAAAAATCCTTAACCTGGTCCAGGCGGAATTTCCAATTGAGCAGGAACCTTTCAAGGCGATTGCGGAGAAGCTCGGCTCTACTGAAGACGAGATAATCCGCCGGATTCGCGAGCTCAAGGACAAGGGGATAATCCGCCGGATAGGAGCGGTCTTCGAGCCTCGCAAACTCGGCATGGTGAGCACTCTTTGTGCGGCAAAAGTGCCGGAGGACCTCATCGAGGATTTCGTGGGCAAAGTGAATGCGCTATCCGGCGTGACGCACAATTATTTAAGGCCGCATGAATACAATGTCTGGTTCACCCTGACATGCCCCGGCGCGGAGCAACTCGATGCGACCCTGGAAAGCATCAAGCGCGAGACCGGGATTGCCGACATCCTCAGCATGAGGGCCGTGCGGGTGTTCAAAATAAACAAGAATTTTGAGGTATAAATTATTGAAATCCCCCTTTTCTAAAGGGGGATTCAGGGGGATTTTAAGGCTGAAAAATCCCCTTCGGCTCCCCTTAAAAAGGGGAGAGAAATAGAAATTATGAACGACACAACCAGGAAACCCACTTTATTTTTAATCGACGGAAATAATTACGTGTACCGGGCGTTCTACGCTATTCGGAACCTTTCCAATTCGAAGGGCTTCCCGACGAACGCGATTTACGGATTCACAGCGATGCTGCTGAAGCTGTTCCGCGAAAGCAGGCCGGACTATATCGCCGTCGTTTTCGATTCCAGGAGCGCGTCCCGGTCGGAGGCGTATGAAGATTACAAGGCGCACAGGAAGCCGATGCCGGACGCGCTCTCCCCGCAGATCCCGTATATAAAGGACATAATCCAGGCATTCTCGATACCGGTCCTCCAGATGGAAGGGCTGGAAGCGGACGACATCATCGGCGCGCTCGCTACCAGGTATTCAAAAGAGGGCTTCAGCGTGACCATTGTCTCCGGAGACAAGGACATGATGCAGGTCGTGTCGGAAGATATTGTCATGCTCGATACAATGAAAGATAAAGTCTACGGGATCGAACAGGTAAAGGAATACTTCGGAGTGGAGCCGGGCAAGGTCGTCGAGGTGCTCGGGCTAATGGGGGACACATCCGACAACATCCCGGGTGTGCCGGGCGTAGGCGAGAAAACAGCCCGCAACCTGATCATGGAATTCGGTTCCATAGACGGTGTGCTTGCCAACCTACCCAGGTTAAAGAATGCGCGCATCCGGGAGTCGCTGGAGAAGAACGCCGCGATGGCGATACTCAGCCGCGACCTGGCGACATTCGAATCCGGCATAGAAGTGGAATTCGACCTGGAGGCCGCGCGTTACAGGGAACCGGACAAGCTCAGGCTGCGGGATATCTTCAAGGAATGCGAATTCCTTAAACTCATCCAGGAGCTTGATATCCGGGAGATCAAAAGCGAGGTCCAACTCCATCTGGTGAAGGACATGGCCGCGATGGAAAGCATGGCGGCGAAGCTCAGGGAGGCGGGCTGTTTCGCGTTCAGCATCGAGCCTGTTTCCGAGTCTGCGGAAACCGGGGGCGTCACGGCCGAAATTGCCGGAATCTCTTTCTGCTGCGATCCCGGCGAGTCGTATTATGTACCCGTAAGCAGCTTCATGCCGCTCGAGGTGTTCGAGATTTTCGGGAATCTTGCGCCCCTGTTCGGAGACAGGCAGATCAACAAGGTCGGACACGATATCAAATCCGCCATCCTGATGCTCTCCCGCAAGGGGATCATGATCAAGGGGGTAGGCTGCGATACCATGGTTGCTTCCTATGTCCTCAATCCTTCAAAGCGCAGCCATATGCTCGTCGATATCGCCCGGGACTATCTCGATAAGGACCTCCTGCCGCTCAAGGACATTACCGGAAGCGGCAAAGGCGCCATCCCGTTCGAAGCGGCGCCGGTTGAGAAGGCCATGGACTACTCCTGCCAGAGGGCCTGCGCGATATTTGACCTCTCCCGGATGCTCCTCGACAGCATTAAGGAGGACGGGTTTGAGAAGCTCTTTTGCGGGATGGAGATGCCGCTCACGGAAGTCCTCGCCGCAATGGAGAAGAGGGGAGTCCTAATTGACCTCAATGCCATGGGCGAGATTTCGCAGCAACTCGAGCACCTGATGTCTATCTCGGAAAGCAGGATCTACGACCTGGCCGGGGAAAAGTTCAATATAAACTCCCCCAAGCAGATCCAGTACATCCTGTTTGAAAAGCTTAACCTGCCGAAGGGGAGGAAGATAAAGAACGGCCACTCGACAGACGCCGACGTCCTCGCGAACCTCGCGCTGAATTACGAGCTGCCGGCCGAAATCCTCGGGTACCGCACAATCGCCAAGCTGAAGACGACTTATGTCGATGCCCTGCCGGCTCTGGTCAATCCGGCAACCGGCAGGATCCATACATCCTATAACCAGACCGTGACGGCTACCGGTCGGCTCTCTTCAAGCAATCCGAACCTGCAGAACATCCCCATCCGGAACGAGGAGGGCAGGCGCATCCGCCGGGCCTTCATCGCCCCGACAGGATGCCTCATCATATCGGCGGATTATTCGCAGATCGAATTGAGGATCCTTGCCCACCTCTCGGACGACCGGAGGCTCATTGAGATATTCCGGAAGGATGAAGATATCCACAACAGGACGGCCGCCGAGATTTTCGGGGTCATGCCGGAACTGGTTACAAGCGATATGCGGCGCCAGGCCAAGGTGATCAATTTCGGTATCCTTTACGGGATGAGCCCGTTCGGGCTGTCGAAAGAGCTGGGCATCAGCCAGTCGCTTGCGAAAGCTTATATTGAAAAGTACTTTGCCGAGTTCGAAGGCGTCAAGGCCTATATCGAATCGCTGGTCCATGGAGCGCGCCGGGACGGGTATGTCACCACCCTGTTCGAAAGGCGAAGATATATTCCCGACATAAACAGCCCCAACTTCGCGGTCCGCCAGTTCGCCGAACGCACGGCAATAAACACCCCCGTGCAGGGCACCGCGGCCGACCTGATCAAATTGGCAATGATCAATATTGAAAACAATCTCAATCAGGGGAACTATTCTGCCGGCCTGATCCTCCAAGTCCACGACGAGCTGGTTTTCGAGGTCCCGGCAATAGAGAAGGACGCGATTATAAAGATGATCAGGAAGGAAATGGAAGGGGTAATCGAATTGAAAGTGCCCCTGAAAGTGGAGATCGCTTCGGGAAGGAATTGGGACGAGGCCCACTGACCAGGCTAATCCTCTTATTGAGGTGGGAGAGTCAGATTACCTTAAAGTCGAATACTTCTTGGCGATTTCCCGGA
>CAZKYN010000213.1:0-5599 GCA_964556675.1 uncultured Syntrophaceae bacterium | reverse complement strand
CAGGACGGAATGTTCGAGGATGTGGGCTGCACCGGTCGAGTCCCGGGGCGGCGTCCGGAACCCCACGGAGAAAAGATTTTCCGCGTCGCCGCAGAGCAGGTGCAGGATTTCGGCCCCCGTCTTGTCATGCCTGATAAGCAGGGCCGTAACCCTGATGGACGGGATGTCCTCAACTCTTGTGATGGTAAAGCCGTTATATTTTTCCCCCGATTTCATTACAGTTCCTCCTCCCTGCATCAAGCCTGCTCCTTTCCCGGATTTTTTCCATAGTAATGACGGATACGGGAAAAGTCAAAATGAACTCACAGGCATGTTATTGCCCTGCCCGCAACAAACCGATTAATGATTGAAGCATGCCCGATAAGGTGGTATTAGTCTCTGGTTTGAAAAACAGCATCAAGGTGGTTTTCATGACTTCTGATAGACAATTCAATAACTTGCTTGTGACGGGGGGTTGCGGTTTCATAGGCAGCAACCTGGTACGATATCTTCTGTACAAGTCCGGTTTCAGTGGAAGAATTATTAACATAGACAAATTGACATATGCCGGGAACCCCCTGAGCCTCAAGGGGATCGACCGGGAATTCCCGGGTCGGTATGTTTTTGTCCGGGCGGACATCTGTGATATGGAGGCGCTCGACAGGATCTTCACCGAATACGAAATTGACGCCGTGTGCCACCTGGCCGCCGAGTCCCACGTCGACAGATCGATCAAAAAACCCGCCGAGTTCATATTCACCAATATTGTGGGAACTTTCAACCTGCTCGAGGCGGCGCGGGGCCGCAAACCTTTCACCCTGTTCCATCACGTCAGCACCGATGAGGTTTACGGCAGTCTCGGCCCGGAGGGACTTTTCAAGGAAACAACCCCCTATCACCCCAACAGTCCTTATTCGGCCTCCAAGGCGTCTTCCGACCACCTGGTCCGGGCCTACAACGAGACATACGGATTTCCCGTAACTGTTTCCAACTGCTCCAATAATTACGGGCCTTACCAGTTCCCCGAGAAGCTCATCCCGCTGATGATCCTCAACGGGGTGCAGCGCAAGCCCCTGCCCGTTTACGGCGACGGGAAAAACGTCAGGGACTGGCTTTATGTGGAGGACCACTGCAGCGCGATCTGGACCATCATGCAAAAGGGCCGAGTGGGAGAGACGTACAACATCGGCGGAAATTCCGAGGTGGAGAATATCGCTGTTGTCAACACTATTTGCAGTATCCTGGATGGAGCGCTCCGGCAGGAGAAAAGCTGCCGGGAACTGATAACTTTCGTCAAGGACAGGCCCGGACACGATTGGAGATACGCCATCGATTTTTCCAAGATCCATAACGAGTTGGGGTGGTCTCCCGCTGAGTCGTTTTCCACCGGACTCGAAAAGACGGTCAAGTGGTACCTGGCGAACTCCGAATGGACGGATTCCGTCAGGAGCGGCGAATACCTGAGATGGGTCGCCGAACACTACGGCAAGTGATGTCACGAACAACCACCGCGTCACATACTCCAGGCTCATGCCGGGCGAGGCGCGGGGCGGAAAGTTCAAATTGCAATTGAATTATAAAGTCTTTATCATTATAGTATGTACTTAGCTTGTTATAACTGCTGATTTTTCTCGAAGAACAGCTGTATCTCGACTTCGTGCCGGTTTATTAATACTGAGGGGGTTTTTTCTTTTTTATGAGTCAAATCAGGATTGCAGTAGTCGGACTTGGGAATTGCGCCTCGGCCCTGATCCAGGGAATCGAATTCTACAGGACGAAATCGCCCAAAGACCTGATCGGCCTAATGCATTGGGAAATCGGCGGCTACAAACCTTCGGACATCGAGATTGTCGCCGCGTTCGACATAGATAAAAGGAAAGTCGGCAAGGACATCAGCGAAGCCATATACTCCCTCCCCAACTGCACCAGGGTTTTCTGTCCGGATGTACCCTCCGGCGGGCGGATAGTGCGGATGGGCAAAATCCTGGACGGCGTGGCCGACCACATGAAGAATTACGATGAAAAATATACCTTTGACGTTTCCGGCGAAAAGGAGGCATCCAAGGAGGACATCGTCAGGGAGCTGAAGAAATCCGGGGCGGAAATCCTGATCAATTATCTCCCCGTCGGCTCGGAAGAGGCAACCAGGTTTTATGCGCAATGCGCGCTGGACGCGCGAGTCGCCTTCATAAACTGCATCCCCGTCTTCATCGCCAGCGATCCGGAGTGGGGCCGCAAGTTCTCCCGGAAGAACATCCCCCTGATCGGCGACGACGTCAAATCCCAGATGGGCGCCACCGTCATCCACCGGGTTATGACCCACCTTTTTCAGAACAGGGGCGTCAAACTCGACAAGACATACCAGCTCAACATCGGCGGCAACACCGACTTTCTGAATATGCTCGACAGGTCACGTCTGCAGTCAAAAAAGAAATCCAAGACCGAGGCCGTCCAGTCACAGACGAAAAAGCGGCTCGACAGCGAAAACATCCACATCGGGCCGAGCGATTGGGTGCCTTTCCAGAAGGACAATAAAGTCTGTTTCCTGAGAATGGAAGGAAAGCTGTTCGGGGATGTACCGATGAACATCGAAATGCGCATCTCCGTCGAGGATTCGCCCAATTCAGGGGGCGTTATCATAGACGCGATCCGCTGCTGCAAGCTGGCCCTGGAGAGGGGCAAAGGCGGCGTGCTCTATTCGCCTGCCGCCTATTTCATGAAACACCCTCCCAAGCAGTACATCGATGAGGAAGCCTACCGCATGACCGAGGACTTCATCCGCGGCAAAAGGGACGATTGATCAACCGCCTTCCTCGAATTTTAAACCAAATCCCGGCCCGGAGCCTATCCCCGCAATTCGCCCGTCTTTGTAATTTAAGAGGCGATTGTTTGTTTTTATATTGATTAAATCCGGGAATTTCTTTATAGGACTAGTAAGAGAAATCCCATATGGCAATTGAGACTAGTTTGACAAAGGACATATCCGCGCTGGAGGAGCAGCTTGCGTACCAGAGCGCCCTTCACGCCATCACCGTCAAGATTCACGCCGCCCAAAACCTGCGGCAGATCCTCGTGGACCTGAAAGACGACATCCTCACTCTGTTTGAAGCCCAATCCGCAACGATTTATGTGGCCGACAGGGAGCGAAATGAGATTTATTCGATGTTCCTGACCGGGACCAAGCTCGGGGAAATCAGGGTCCCGATGGACGGCAAGAGCATTGCCGGATTCACGGCGATGAGCCAGAAGCTGATAAACATAAAAGATGCATACGACAAAAACGAGTTAAAAGCCATAAACAAGGAACTCTCATTCGACGAAAAATGGGACAGGAAGTCGGGGTTCAAAACGACCCAGGTCCTGGCCATGCCGGTCCTGTATGAGAATAATCTCATGGGGGTCGTCCAGATAATCAATAAAAAAGGCGGGGGCGCATTCAGCGAGCAGGACATATCCTGCCTTACCGAAATAGCCAGCGTCCTCGGAATAGCCTTCCACAATCAGCAGAAAGTCGCCAGAAGAAGGAGAACGCGATTCGACTTCCTGGTCAGCAGGGGATTCCTGAAGGAAGAGGAACTCAACAGCTCGTGGGAAGAGGCCCGCAAGTCCAACGAGCTGATGGAAGAATTCCTCATGAAGAAATTCAAGATCTCCAAGGAAGATGTCGGGAGATCCCTGGAGAATTACTACAACTGTAAATTTATCCAGTTCTCGGATAAGTTCGTGTTCCGTGAGGATATCTTCAGGAATCTGAAGCAGGAGTTCCTGCGCCGGGAATTCTGGGTCCCCCTGGACAAGTCCGGCAATACCATCCGGGTCGCGATCGATGATCCCAATAACCTGATCAAGCGCGACATGATCGAAAGCCTGCTGAAGACTAAAAACATCGAATATTGCGTCGTCACCAGGCCCGACATAGTAAAGTTTATAAACCATTTTTTCAGGGTAGACGAGGCCCATGCCTCGATCAATGATATTCTGGGAAAGCTCGAATATGTCGAGGACCAGGAAGAGGAGGATGAAGAAGGCTTCACCGAGTCCGACAGCGCGATCATGCAGCTCGTCAACAAGATCATCAACGACGCCTCCCTGAGCCGGGCCTCGGACATCCACATCGAGCCGAACACCAAGAAAAAAAACCTGGATATCCGCTTCCGGATCGACGGCGAATGCGTCAACTACCAGACGGTCCCGTACAGCTACCGGGCGGCAACGGTTTCCCGCATCAAGATCATGGCGAACCTTGACATCACTGAGAGGCGGCTCCCCCAGGACGGAAAGATCAAATTCAAGAAAGGCGGGGGCGACCTGGAACTCCGGGTGGCGACAATCCCCACTCAGGGCGGGGTCGAGGACGTGGTAATGAGGCTGCTCGCGAAAGGCGAGACGATGGGACTCGAGCAGATGAACATGTCCGACCGCAATCTCAAGAACTTCATCAGCGTCCTTGATAAACCTTACGGTATCATCCTTGCCGTCGGACCGACCGGTTCCGGAAAAACGACGACTCTGCATGCGGCCCTGCACCACCTCAACACGCCTGATACAAAAATATGGACGGCCGAAGACCCCGTCGAGATAACGCAGGAAGGCCTCAGGCAGGTTCAGGTGAACCCCAAGATCGGCTTCGATTTCAGTCATGCTATGCGGGCCTTCCTCAGAGCCGACCCGGATGTGATCATGGTCGGCGAAATGAGGGACTACGAAACGGCCAAAATAGGCGTTGAAGCGTCGCTTACAGGCCACCTCGTCCTGAGTACGCTGCACACCAACAGCGCCCCCGAAACGATCGTCAGGCTGCTGGACATGGGGATCGACCCATTCAACTTCGCCGACTCACTGCTAGGTGTCCTGGCGCAGCGACTCATCCGAGTCCTGTGCAAAAATTGCAAGGAAGCCTATAAACCTTCGGCCGAGGAAATAGAGGAAATAAAAGATAGCTACGGGAGGGACATGCTCGAAGAATTGAACCTCCGGGACGGCTTCACCCTATATCGGCCCAAGGGTTGCTCCCAGTGCAACAATACCGGCTTCAAGGGCCGGATGGGCATCCACGAGCTCCTTGTCGTCTCCGATCGATTGAAAAAGATGATCGCCAAGCGTGACGGCGCCGAGGCCATCAGGGCCGTGGGTATCGAGGAGGGCATGAGGACCCTGCTGCAGGACGGCATCTGGAAGGTGCTGGCCGGGCACACCGACCTGAAGCAGGTGCTTAGTGTCTGCATGCGGTAAAGCGGCTGTTTAAGAAGCGCCTGCCTGCTGCTTTGCATTTGAACAGCTTTTTTTCTGCATAGTAACTTCAATTTCCACTTCAAATCAAAATCCGGGAAAGGCCTGAATTCCCCAACCGGGCCGCTAAACCTTCCTGAAACTCTTCAAACCCACATTTTCAAAACATAGTAGTTTACAGACGGAAACCGTGATGAGTACTTTCATAGCTGCCCTTCTGAAACTTGGCACAATCAGGCGCACCCATCCATATCAGCCGAATTTTTTCAAAACTAAGGTATGTCTCCGAGTCACAAGGTCAGGCAATCGACCAGAAACGATCCGGATTAAGCGCTGCACTCAGAATCAGTACCGGTTTTCTTTGAAAATAAACACAAGGTCAAGTGTATGG
>CAZKYN010000212.1:0-5691 GCA_964556675.1 uncultured Syntrophaceae bacterium | reverse complement strand
TGTTCCGGTCGATATCGTCAGGTATGGAAAAAGAGCGGCTGTAATCGCCGATCCCGTATTCCGCGTACCCGAGCCGCAAATCCGTCCGGTGTTCCACGTCTGCTTCCCCGGTTATCGTCAGTACATTTTTTTCCAGAGAAATATTTATGTTCTTTTCATCCGTGCCCGGCATATCGGCCAGGAGCACGATAGCGCCTTCCTTCTCGAATATATCGACCCGGGGAGAATACACTCTCCTGTTACGGGTCTGCTCCGGTTCAGAGGCGGCAGTCGCCTGCTGTGTTTGAACCCTCTTTGTGTCTTCCATGATCTCACCCCCTATTGCGATTTGATCTCTATCTTCTTCGGCTTGTCCTCTTCCGGTCGGGGCAGCGTCAAGGTGAGGACTCCCTTGTCATAAGCGGCTTCGACCGCGGTCGAATCCACTCTGAAGGGAAGCTTGACAGTGCGGGAAAAATTCCCGTGCGCCCTTTCCTGCCGGTGATAGCTCTCTTCTTTACCGAGCTCCTCCGGTTTTCTTGAACCGCTCAAGGTGAGTACGTCGCCGACTACGGTCACATCGATATCGCCGACGTCAATCCCGGGAATTTCCGATGTCACGACAAGTTTGTCCTCCCCGGCCCAGATGTTTATTGCCGGGAAATTCTGGGCATAGGGAACAGTCACCCTCGAAAAGAGGCGGCTCATCTCTTCGTGAAGGCGCTGCATTTCCCCCATGGGGTCCCATGCCCTTTCTGTTCTGCCGATTTCAGGCCACCACATAACCAATCCTCCTT
Organism: uncultured Syntrophaceae bacterium; assembly: GCA_964556675.1. Lineage (GTDB taxonomy): Bacteria > Desulfobacterota > Syntrophia > Syntrophales > UBA4778 > JBDKTK01. The sequence continues at coordinate 4,915 of CAZKYN010000212.1, read as the reverse complement.
TCTTTTTTTTCGTCTGGAAAAAATTTAAGTACGGTCTTTTTCTTGTCAAGGGGCTGTGCTTAACATCCGGGTAAGGGTTTCAAAACTTGACAGGTCCGGACGATTTCGACTAATTTGCCTCCGTGGAGACGACGAGATAACATGAACGGCAGAAGACTTGTGCTGGCTTCCGCATCTCCCCGCAGGCAGGAATTGCTGGAGATGCTGGGGATTGACCTCATAATAGACCCGAGCGGCATAGACGAATCCTGCCGTCCCGGCGAATCTCCGCGTGAGCATGCCCTGAGGCTGTCGCTGGAAAAGGCCCGGGATGTTTCCGCCCGGCATCCCGGTATGTGGGTCCTGGGGGCCGATACCATTGTTGTCGTGGATACGGAGGTTCTGGGGAAACCGCAGGATCAAGAGGACGCGCGCAGGATGCTGACAAAGCTCAGCGGGCGCGAGCATACTGTCATCACAGGCTTTGCCCTGGTGTGCAGGCGCGCTGCTGTGGAATATTCCGAAGCTGTTGAATCCCGGGTGACCTTTAACCGCCTGGACGAAGACGATCTGAAATGGTACATCGGGACGGGTGAGCCTTACGACAAAGCCGGAGCCTATGCGGTCCAGGGCAGGGCGGCCGCTTTTATAAAAGAGGTTTGCGGATCCCATACAAATGTGATCGGCCTGCCCCTGTCTGAAGTAGTGGATGCGCTCCGCAGGACGGGCGCGATGAAACTCTGTTGAGGACAATGAGCGACGTATTCGAAAATATCAGGGAAGTAAAAGAGAAGATCAGTGCGGCCGCATTGCGGGCCGGCCGCAATCCCTCCGATATAATGCTCATGGGAGTTACCAAGACCGTGGATGATGAGCGGATCATGGAAGCGATTCGGGCCGGGATAGACATAATCGGTGAAAACTACGTCCAGGAAGCCCGGCGCAAGATCGACAAGATGGACCGGCCCCTGCCCTGGCACCTAATCGGCCATCTCCAGACAAACAAAGCAAAGTACGCGGTAAAGCTCTTCGATATGGTCCATTCGGTAGACCGGACCTCCCTTGCCCGGGAGCTGAACAGGCGCGCCGGTATTGCCGGCACGATGCTGCATATACTTATAGAGGTGAACGTGAGCGGCGAGGAATCGAAGAGCGGCGTTGCCGCGGATCAGGCAGCCGGGCTCGTCCGGGAAACTGCGGAACTCCCGAATCTAAAAATCATGGGGCTGATGACCATGGCGCCATGGTTCGACAACCAGGAGGAAGCCCGGCCCTATTTCCGGAGATTGAGGGAACTCAGGGACGCACTTGTCAACGCGAACATCCCGGGCATCGAAATGAAGGAGCTTTCGATGGGAATGTCCGGGGATTACGAAGTCGCCGTTGAAGAAGGGGCAACCATAGTCAGAATAGGGACAAGGATTTTCGGCGCCCGAAAATAGGCCCCCGACGGATTCTCCCTCCCTATCATCTCTACCGGATGTGCACTTTTAAACTTATTCTATAATAGCAAGTACCTGGCCGGTTTGGACTTCGTCCTGCACTCTTACCGTTATTTCCTTGACCTTGCCGTCTGCAGGCGAAACCAGGGGATTCTTCATCTTCATGGCCTCGATGGTCATCATCTCATCGTCTTCCTTGACGCTATCACCTACTTTAACCAGGATCTCGGAAATGGTCCCGGGGAACGGAGCTTCTAAAACAGACACTTTAAATACCTCCCATATTTTCTGAGCCGAAGTCTCGAGTATTTACCTTATAATTCCCATTCCTGCCAGAACTGAAAGCATGACGGCGGCCGCTATGACCGATCCGACCTGTCCGCCGGCATTTGCGCCCATGGCGTGCATCAGCAAGTGGCTTTTCTTGTTATATTTGAACCCTTCCTTCTGAACGACGCGGGCCGCCATTGGGAATGCCGAAATGCCGGCGGCGCCGATCAGGGGGTTAATCTTGTTGCTCGTGAACATGTTAAGGACCTTAGCAAACAATATCCCGCAGACTGTGTCAAGGCAGATGGCCAGGAACCCGAGCCCGAGGACGATCAGCGTCTCGGTCTTGATAAAGGCCGGTCCCGACATTGTGGCTCCTATAGCGAGGCCCAGGAATAATGTGACCACGTTGGCTATCTCGTTTTCGGAAGCTTTGGTAAGACGCGTGACCACCCCCGATTCTCTCATGAGATTGCCCAGCATAATGCTTCCCAGCAGCGGCAGGCCTTTCGGGGCTATGCAGCCGCCTACAATCGTGATGACCAGAGGGAACATCAGCTTCGTCATCCGGGAAACGGGTTTTGCCGTGAACTTCATGACAATTTTGCGCTCCGCATCAGTCGTCAGGAATTTCATAATAGGCGGCTGGATGATGGGGACGAGCGCCATATAAGAGTATGCGGCCACTGCAACGGCCCCCAGCAGGTGGGGCGCATATTTGGATGTCACATAGATTGCGGTCGGGCCGTCGCACGCCCCTATTATGCCGATGGACACGGAATCCAGTTTCGGGAAACCAAGTGCAAGGGCCAGCAGCAGCGTAAGAAAAATCCCGAACTGGCCGGCGGCGCCGAGCAGAAATGTCGAAGGCTGCGCCAGGACAGGACCGAAATCTGTCATGGCCCCGATCCCGATGAATATCAGCAGTGGGAATAGTTCAGTGTCGATCCCCGCATCGTAGATGACCCTGACGAAACCATCCTTCAGCATTACATCTGAAAGAGGGATATTGACCAGGATGCACCCGAAGCCGATCGGTAAAAGCAACAAAGGCTCGCAATCTTTTTTGATTGCCAGATAAAGCAGCACACAGCCGACAACGATCATTATCAGGCTGCGCCAGTCCGTAGCCAGGTGCTGAAAACCAATGGTGAGCCCGTTCAGTCCGCTTAAGATCGCTTCCAGCATATCAGGCCTCCTTCTTTCCTTCTTCCTCTTTGACGGGGAAGATCTTTCCGAGGCCTGCCATGATCAGACTCATTATCCAGAGCGTGAGAAGGGTGCCGCCCATTCCCGCTATCAGCATCGTTACACCGAATGTAAAATTATCCAAATCCACTTTAACCCTCCCAAATTAAAGGAATCTAGCCCTTGTAAATGAACCTGTCGAACAAGCGATGATACGGGGTCCAGTCCGAGTCGTCTTCCGGCGAGCTGTCGATGAATTCCCGGAACGCGTTGACCTTGGCATCCATGTCATCGATCTGGTGAAGTATAACGGCCTCGATAGTTTTGGGCCGCTTGGGCGAGCCGAATTCGAGCATTCCGTGATGGCTCAGGATCAAATGCCTCAACCCGACCGCAAGCTGCGGCGGGAAATCCTCTATCTGAGCAATCTGTAAATCCAGCATTTCCAGTCCGATTACGATATGGCCGATCAAACGGCCCTCATCCGTATATTCGATTATGCCATCGCACGTCAATTCTTTCGTTTTCCCGATATCGTGGAGAATCCCTCCCGCGATCAGGAGGTCCCGGTTCACGCCGGGGTAATGCCCCGCAACCTTGTCGATGAGCTTTGTGGCCGAAAGGGTGTGTTCGAGCAAGCCCCCTACATACACGTGGTGCAGGCCCTTGGCGGCCGGCGCTTTCCTGAACATTTCCGCTGTCTTTTCATCAGCCAGGAAATTCCTCAGCAGCTGCTTGAGATGGGGCGATTTTACGGTTTCGATTATCGCCAGCAACTCGGCAAACATCTGCCCGATATCGTTTTTGGAGACGGGCAGATAGTCGGCAGGCTCAAAATCGGTGTTTTCCAGGCGGGCCACATCAGTTATCGACAGCTGGATAACATTCTTGAAGCTGACGGCCCGGCACGAAATCCGTATAACATCCCCCTTCCGGAACTTCTTTTCAATCTCCCCGACGTTGTCCCAGACCCTTCCCTCGATCTCCCCCGAGCTGTCCCGGAGCTTCATTACCAGGTACGGGGAGCCTTTCTGGGAATAGGCCATATTTTTCCCCGTGACCAGGAAATTGTCCTCGATCTTACTTCCCGCACGGATATCTTTTACGAATAGGATTTTCACCTTGCTCCCTTTCTTCCCGCTTTTTCTGCAATCCTTTGTTCTCCGGCATAGATCTTGAATCTGCCTCCCCTGACGTAACCGACGAGGCTCATTCCCAACTCCCGGGCCAGGGCGACGGCCCTTGAAGTCGCGGCGGAATGAGAAATTATGAACGGCACGCCGATCCGGCAGGCCTTGACTATAATTTCGGAAGACACCCGTCCCGTCGTCAGCAGGATCTTATCGGAGCAGTCAATCCCGTTGAGGAGGGAATAGCCTCCCAGCATATCGATTGTATTATGGCGTCCTATGTCCTCCCGCGACGCCAGGATCCGGCCTGGATCGGCAAGGGCCGAGCAGTGAGTTCCCCGGGTCAGGTCATGGATTTTGGCCGATTGCATGAGGCCCCGCATGAGCGTCAGCACCTGTCGCGGGCTGACCCGGACATCCCCTTGCGTCTCCCCGGTCTCCGGCTCTGAGCCCTGATTTCCATGAGAAACGGGGGCAGTCTTTACAACCCCCCTGCCGCCGCTGGACCCGATGGACCGGAGAAATTTATCCCCGGCTATGTCCTTTTTGAGTACGATCGAGGCCCGGGGCGCATCCTGGTTCAATTCCATTGATCCGATATCGCCGCGGACGGCGATAATCCCTTCCGACCTGAGCCAGCCGGTTGCCAGTTCTTCCAGGTACAGGCCCGTGCAGGCCAGGGCCACCATGTCGCGGCCGTTCACGTTGAGCTCAAAGCTCAACTCCGTTATGATCGGCTCCACGACAGAGGCGATGCGCTCCCCGTCAAATACCCGGATCGGTATTTTTTCTATGCTCCGGTGCAGCAATGCTTTCATTTCGGCTTGTCCCTCAGCACCCGGTTGTCCCCTACCCTGATCGTCAGTTTTATCTTGTCGAAATACTCCATGAGCGGAATGATGAATT
>CAZKYN010000211.1:0-5716 GCA_964556675.1 uncultured Syntrophaceae bacterium | reverse complement strand
CCCGCCCTTGCCTCGCTTCAAATTTTCAAGTGCTACTTTAGCGGCGGCACATACGGAATGTATTGCGCGAAGAACCAGCAAAGGAAAAACACAAGCGGCACGTGCACGATGAGCTGCAGGAACGAGTAGCCGACCAGGTCTCTCGCCTTTATGCGCAGCATTCCAAGCAGCGGCAGCATCCAGAAGGGGTTGATGAGATTGGGGAGCGCCTCCGCGGCGTTATAGATCTGGACGACCCACCCCAGGTTGACCTGGTGCAGGTTGGCCGCCTGAAGAATGTACGGCGCCTCGATGATCCACTTGCTGCCGCCCGACGGAATGAACACGCCGAGGATCGCGGAATAGACGGCCACCAGGAGGGGATATGTCCCCTGGGTCGTGATCTGGACGAAAAGTTTCGCCAGCCAGTCGGAAATCCCCGAGCCCACAATCATGCCGAAGATCACGGCATAGAACGGGAACTGGATGAGGACGCCGCCGGTTGCCGGGACGGATTGGGTCACGGCGCGCAGGAAACGTTTAGGTCGCCAGTGCATAAGCAAGCCGACTGCTATAAACACCAGGTTGTAAATATTGAGGTCCAGCGCGGCCATGGCGCCCTGAGGCGATGTGCGGAACACGTCGATAACGTACCAGCCGAGCAGCCCCGCGACAATTATCGTGAGCAGGGGGCTGTATTCAAGCCATTCGCCCGGTTTCTGCCTCTTTTCTATCGTCAGGTCTATGGGTTCGAACTTTATCCCGTAATCCTCGGCCGTCTTGGCGTTCTCGGGCCTGGGCGTCGAAAAATAAGCTATCAGGATGGAGACGCTGATCAGGGCCGCTGCCGTGATGAACGTAGGCCAGATGAAGAGAGTCTGGTTAATGGGAATCAAACCGCTGACCTCATAGAGCTTCGCCGGGATGGCGCCTTTCGTGGCCATCAGCAGCGCGGCCGACGAGGACAGCCCCAGGGCCCAGACAGCGCCCAGGCCCAGGTATGCCGCGGCCCCCGCAGCCCTGTAATCCAGGCCCTTTATCCTCTGGCTCATCTCTCTGACCAGGAGGCCGCTGAATATCAGGCTCAGTCCCCAGGAGAGCAGCGACGTCAGCATCGAAAAGAATGCGACGTAAGCTACGGCGGACTTGGGCTTGGTTGTAATGCAGGCTAACCTTTGGATAAGCCTGTAGACCGGAGGCGACGTGGCGACCACAAATCCGCCGATGATCACCATTACCATCTGCATGGTGAACGGGACCAGGGACCAGAACGCCTTTCCCCCCTGCACCGCCAGCTTTGCCGGGCTTTCGCCCAAAAGGATCCCGAATCCGAACACGAAGACAATCCCCAGCAGCGCAAACACGAGCGCGTCGGGAAACCATTTCTCGCTCCACTGGGCGAGGGCCAGCCCCCAGCGCTCCAGGAAGCTGCTTTCCTCCCCCTCTTCCATAGCGCCGGAGATGGAGGTGGTCGTTGCGGCCTTTTTTACCTGTTCCATTTTTCTGCTCCTTTCATTTTAAAATTTCTGATCCAATCTAATAATCCGCGGAAGGCCCCCGGCGGCGATGTCCATCGATTCGTGTGCCGCGGGCCTTAACCCGTCATGATTTCTGATTTGTTTCTGGAAGAGCATAGAATGTGCCACGCAATAAAACGTAATTTTATTCAACGGTTGCATAATTGCGGGCCTGATCGGTTGCGAATATTCGCGAAATATTATTGCGTTATTTCGCAATTTCTGTATACTTTGCGATATTTCGCAAGTACATGAACATGAGCTGATTGGACTTGAGGAGCCATTATGGAATTTAATGAGAACGAATTTTTCCGCCATATGACCCTGAGGATATGCGGGAGCCTCGACCTGGAAACCGCTCTGCAGCGGTCGTTTGACTACCTTAAGGATGTCATCCCGCTGGATATGATGTCGCTCCATTTTTATGACGCGAACCTTGGCGCCATGCACACGGTTGCCGAAATTACGGCCTCCGGCGCACGAAGCACCGATACGGTGACTCCCCTGGACAAAGCCGGCAGGGCGAGCTTTACCGCGCCCGACATCCCCAATGTTCGGATAGTGAACTATCCGGAAACCGACCCGGTTATAAAGAAGCTGATACTCGCGCTGAAGCTGCCGAAAAAATCTTCGGCGCTGGTCATGCGGCTTGTCATCGAGAATAAACGCATCGGCTCCCTGGTCCTGACGGCGGAAGGCAACGCCAGGTACACGGAAGTCCAGGCGCGCCTCTTCTCCCTTTTGAACGAGCCCTATGCGGTTGCGGTCGCCAACGCTCTCACGCACGAAGAGGTCATCCGTCTCAAGGACATGATGTCCGACGACAACAAGTATCTCCGGCAGGAGTTGCTGAGCATTTCCGCCGATGAGATCATCGGATCGGACTTCGGCCTCAAGCGCGTGATGGAAATGGTCCGCAAAGTGGCGCCGCTGGAGAGCCCGGTGCTGCTCCTGGGCGAAACCGGCGTGGGCAAGGGGGTCCTCGCCGGCGCCATCCACCACCTCTCATCGCGGAACAAGGGCCCCTTCATAACCGTTAACAGCGGCGCCATACCGGAGACATTGATCGACAGCGAGCTTTTCGGGTATGAGAAAGGCGCCTTCACCGGGGCCGTGGAGCAGAGGCGAGGGCGTTTTGAGCGCGCAAACGGGGGGACCATTTTCCTTGACGAGATAGGGGAACTGCCCCTCCAGGCCCAGGTGAGGATGCTGCGCGTCCTGCAGGAAAAGGTGATCGAAAGGGTGGGCGGATCGAAGCCGATACCCGTGGACATAAGGATCATCGCCGCGACCCACAGAAATCTTGACGAAATGGTCCGCTCGGGCCGGTTCCGGGAGGACCTGCTGTTCCGCATCAACGTATTCCCGATCAGGATCCCGCCGTTGCGGGAAAGAAAAGAGGATTTAGCCCCGCTGGTCCACTACTTCATTAACAAAAAAGCCCTCGAGCTTAAAGTGCCTGATCTGCCCGAGCTTCATCCCGGGGCCATTAACCTCCTTACCGGCTACGATTGGCCGGGGAATGTCCGGGAGCTGGAAAACGTCATCGAAAGGGAAATGATCCTGAACGGGAAGGGGCCCCTGAATTTCGGCAATATCTCCGGAAAAGACGGCCTCGCATACGAGCCGGTTTCCGGACCGGGGGCGGATTCCCTCACCCTTAATGAAATCAGCGTACAACATATTGCCCGGGCGCTGGAAAGGACCGGCGGGAAGATTCACGGGGCGAACGGGGCAGCCGGCCTGCTCGGCATAAACCCGAGCACATTAAGGAGCAGGATGAAAAAACTCGGGATCAGCTTCGGTAAGAGAAAATAAATAGAATTGTCCCACTGCGGACGGCCTTCAAACGCCCGATCTATTCATTTGCCAAATGAGGTGCGCCCCTTGTCGGATGTCGGAATTCCACGGCGGCACAGTATCTGAGGACTGACCGTACTCTTTCTCTCTCTTAAAAAAAATCCTTTACAAAAGCTCCTCGATGGTTTAAGTGAATGAACGTTCACTCCGATAGGTATGGATATGAAGAATTCCAGGAAAAGAGAAGAGATCATCAACGCGGCCCTGGAGTTGATCGCCGAGCACGGCTTTCATGGGGCCCCGATGGCAATGATTGCGGAAAAGGCCGGGGTAGGCGCCGGGACCATATACCGCTATTTTCCCGGCAAGGACGCCCTTATTACAGAGCTTTATCATGAGCTTGAGGACAAAATTATAAACGCTGTCACGGAAGGCTACCCGGCAGGCAGGTCGACAGAGGAATGCTTCCTCCACCTCGGCAATGCGCTGCTTAAGTATTTCATTAAAAACCCGCTCATATACCGGTATCTTGAGCAGTATCACAATTCTCCCTACGGCGTATCGGTCCGACGCGACAGGATGCGCGGTAAGGCGGAGGACAGGAATATTTACAGGACGGTATTGGAACAGGGGACACTGAACAGAGATTTAAAAGACCTGCCCCTGTTCATCCAGTTCGCCCTGGCGTTGGGCCCCCTGCTCATGCTTGCCCGGGATCACATTCTCGGCTTGACTGAGCTGGACGACGCCTTAATTGAGAAAACAATCAAAGCATCCTGGGATGCGGTAAAAAGATGATTTCATATCGAGGTACTGATTGATGAGATGGTGTAAAAATTCCTTATCCGGAGCCCTTTCTTTTTTCGCTGCGATTGGATTAATTGCTCTCATTGCGGCAGGATGCTCCCCGACTTCGGCCGAAAAGAAACCCCCTTCCGCACCCGAAGTGGCCTTTGTGGAACTTAAACCGGAGCGGGTTGTCATCACGACCGAACTGACGGGCAGGACGGCGGCGAACAGGATTGCCGAGGTGCGTCCCCAGGTCGGAGGCATTATCCAGAAGCGACTGTTCATGGAAGGCTCCGACGTCAAGGCCGGCCAGGTGCTGTACCAGATCGATCCGGCCCCCTACAAGGCGGCGCTGGACAACGCCAGGGCATCCCTCAGCAAAGCCCAGGCAAGCGTGATCTCGATCAGGTACAAGACGGAACGTTACAGGGAACTGCTGGAAGATAAAGCCGTGAGCCGTCAGGAGTACGACGATGCATCAGCCTCCCTCAAGCAGACCGAGGCGGATATCCAGTATTGGAAAGCCATGGTCGAAACGGCCTCGATAAACCTGAAATACACTTCCGTGACGGCCCCCATTTCGGGCCGCATCGGCAAATCCGGCGTCACCGAAGGCGCCCTGGTCACGGCCAACCAGGCCGGGGCCCTGGCGGTGATCCAGCAATTGAACCCCATGTACCTTGATGTGCCGCAGTCCACGACCGACATCATGAAATTGCGGAAGCACATGGAGGAAGGCCGGCTCAATCGCGATACGAAGGTCCACAACAAGGTCCGGATATATCTCGAGGATAATTCCCTTTATTCCCTCCCCGGAGAGCTTCAGTTCCGCGATGTCTCAGTTGACCCGACATCCGGCACGGTAAACCTCAGGGTCACGGTGCCGAACCCGAAGAGCGTCCTGCTGCCCGGCATGTTTGTGCGGGCCGTGGTCGAGGAAGGCGTCAACCAGACGGCGTTAATGATCCCGCAGCAGGCCGTCTTCCGCACCCCCAAGGGTGAACCGTACACCCTGACAGTTGACGGCGAGGGCAAGGTACAGCAAAAAATGCTCACTCTTGATCGCGCCATAACGGATAAATGGCTGGTGTCCTCGGGAGTCGGCGCGGGAGAGCGCGTCATAGTCGAAGGCATGCAGAAGGTCAAACCCGGCGCCTCCGTCAGGGCTGTGCCGTTCGCGGCGGCGGCTGAAAACAACCAGGGCAAGGCCGCTCCGGGCCCCAAGGCGAACTGAGGGAGGCGCAGGATGTTATCCAGATTTTTCCTGGACCGCCCGGTATTCGCCTGGGTCATCGCAATTATTATGATGGCGGCGGGAGCTCTCGCGATCTATAAACTGCCCATATCGCAATATCCCCCGATCGCGCCGCCTTCCATAACCATTTCCACGTTTTATCCCGGCGCTTCCGCTGAAACCGTTGAAAACAGCATCACCCAGATAATCGAACAGAAGATGACCGGGTTCGACAAGCTGCTTTACCTCAACGCGACGAGCGATTCTTCGGGCAGCTCGCGCATCGACCTTGTTTTCACGCCGGGAACGGACCCTGACCTCGCCTGGGCCCAGGTGCAGAACAAGCTCCAACTCGCCATGGCAAGCCTCCCCGAGACCGTCCAGCAGCAGGGCGTCA
>CAZKYN010000210.1:1769-5782 GCA_964556675.1 uncultured Syntrophaceae bacterium | reverse complement strand
CTTTCGTACGCCCTCTCGGGGAAGTATTACAATACGAACGGCTACAGGCTCAATAGCGACGTGGAGGCGAAAGACGTCGGGGGCAACCTGAAATACATTCTGGGCAGTTCGAATGTCCTGACCTTCAGCACGGGCTACCATAAGGATGATTCGGGCCTTCCCGGCGCCCTCAAGGAAAGCGATTTCACAAATGGTTTGTCCCGCAAGGATTCGACCCATCCGAACGATTATGCCGACACAGAGGACTATTATTACAAACTGAGCACAGAAACTTATTTCTGGGGCGACAGCTTCTTTAAAATAGACGCCTCTTACCGCAAGAGGTCGGCCTCGCTTTTCTCGTCGTATAGCGGCGGCAATGCTACCGCTGCCTCGGACCTTTATAACTACATCATTTCACCCCAGGTAATGATTAACAAAAAAATCGCCGACTTCGACAACAAGCTCACTTTCGGCTTTGATTATCTCCAGTCAAAGCTGGACATAAATGATGATTCATTCAGTGTATTTTTCGGCAGCTCCAATCTGCAAACGGACTTGAAGAAAAGAAACTACGGGGTATACGCGCTTGATGAGCTCAGCATTTTGCCTAACCTCATGTTATCCGGGGGGTACCGTTATGATTGGGCGAAATTTTCCTCCTCATATTCCGATGACGTGAAATTCCACGAGGCCGCGACAACTACCGGCATTACCTGGAAATTCAAGGAGAACTCTTCCGTGTTCCTCAATTCCGGGCACAGCTTCCGGTATCCTGTCCTTGACGAGTTGTTCAATTATTACGCAAACTCAGTAACCATAATTCAGCCTCAGACCTCGAACACATATGAAATCGGCACAAAATATCAGTTTACGCCCCGGCTCTACGGCTCGTTAACCCTTTTCAGGATTGACACCAAGAATGAAATCTTTCTCAATCCTATGACTTTCCAGAACGAGAACCTGGACGGGAAGACGAGGCGGGACGGTGTTGAGGTTTCAGCCATGTTCAAAGCCTTCGAGTGGGCTTCCTTCACCGCCCAGTACACATATCTGAACCCAGAAATAAAAAGCGGACAGTTTTCGGGGAAACAAATACCGGGTGTTCCTGAAAATACCGGATCAATATCAGGCCTGTTCACACTGGCAAAAGGCTGGACGCTGGCGATAAGTGGTATCTACGTAGGGGAGAGGCCTTTTATAAACGATTTCAGCAACTCCTTTGATGACCTGAACAGCTATTTCATTGTCAACGCAAAATTGAAATATCAATGGAAGGCTCTGACTGCATACGTGGATGTTAATAATGCGACGAACAGAAAATATTCCGAATTCGGCGCCCTGGCTACCTTTCCTGTAACCGAGCGCGCCTACTATCCGTCACCGACGGCAAACTTCCTTGTCGGATTGGCGGCGAATTTTTAACAGGGGACATGGGCATCAATTATAATGCAGCCTCTTTGACCCGCGTAATCCGCGTCAGCACACTGCTGGCCGCGGCATTCGTGGCGCTCAGCGCCATATCGCTCGTGGTGGGTGCGGCTAAAATTGATGTCCTGGGCCTGCTCAGGGATTTAAGGGGCGGTGCCGGATTGCCGGAAGCGGACAAGGCAATCCTGTTCTCGATCAGGCTGCCGCGGATAATCTTTGCCGGGATGGTCGGAGCGTCGCTCTCGGTGGCCGGTGTGGTCTTCCAGGCCCTCCTGCGCAACCCTCTCGCCGATCCTTACATACTGGGGATCTCCGGGGGAGCAGCCCTGGGCGGCATAGTCGGGATTATCATCGGATCCGCGTTGGGGTCTTGGGGCATCCCCGGCCTGTCTTTTCTCGGGGCCGTGTTGACAATATTTCTGGTCTTCGGCATTGCCGGAAAGTCGAGGGAGCCGGGTTCCAACTCGTTACTGCTGGCGGGCGTCATTGTGAATGCCTTCTTCTCCGCGCTGATAATGTTTGTAATTTCAACCTCGGGCAGCACTAGCCTGCCGTCAATCATGTCCTGGATGATGGGCGATCTGAGCGTCGCCGGAGAGGGGAGGCTCACGGCATCGGGTGTGATCCTGATCGCCACCTTTGTTTTGATTTATTATCATTCAAGAACCCTCAATCTCATCATGACTGGAGAGGAAACGGCCGAGCACCTCGGGGTGCCCGTTGTGAAGACTAAGAGACTACTCCTTGCCGGGGCTTCGCTGATAACCGCTGCCGCCGTCTCGTTGAGCGGGATAATCGGTTTTGTCGGGCTCATAATACCTCACATGATGAGAATCGTTTTCGGTTCAGATCATAGAATGCTTTTGCCGGCTTCGTTTCTCTTCGGGGCATCATTCCTGCTGGTCGCGGACACTATAGCTAGAACGGCGCTTGCCCCCGCGGAGCTTCCGGTCGGGGTCATTACCGCCCTGTGCGGGGCGCCTTACTTCATTTATCTGCTGAGGCGCAGCGGAGGTTTTTAGAATGATTATCCTGGAGCTGGAAAATGTGAGCTTCCAATATGACCGCAAATTGGTGCTGGATAATATCTCGCTCCAGGTCGGCGAAGGCGAATTCGTTAGTATCATAGGACCGAACGGATCCGGCAAAACAACGCTGTTGCGACTGATGGATGGCATTATCAGAGCCGAAAAGGGTAAAGTGGAGCTAAAAGGCCGGGATCTGGCACATTTAAGCAGGAGGTACGTAGCGAAACTGGTTGCCGTCGTCCCGCAGGAAACGACACTTACCTTTCCTTTCAGCGTCCGCGAGGTAATTTTAATGGGAAGGGCCCCCCGCCTGCCCGTGTTTGGATTTGAAAGCGGCAGTGATTTTGAAATCGCAACCCAGGCGATGGAGATGACGGGGACAGTGCGGTTTAGCGGGCGATCTATGGCTTCTCTCAGTGGGGGCGAACGCCAGCGTGTGCTGATAGCGCGTGCATTGGCCCAGCAGCCAGAGATCATGCTGCTCGATGAACCGACGGCATTCCTGGACATCAGGCACCAGGTTGAAATATTTGAACTGGTCAGGACGTTGCGCGAGAGGAAGGGGTTGACGGTCGTGACGGTTACGCACGACATAAACCTTGCATCGCTGTACTCGGACAGGATTGTCCTGTTGAAAGAGGGAAAGATATTTGCCGAAGGGCGGCCCGAAGATGTCCTGACCCCGGCAAATTTGGAGGATGTGTACGGTACGCGCATTCTTGTAGACAGTTACCCCGGGTCGGACCTACCCAGGATTACTCCTGTCCGTGCAGATTCGGAGAAATGCTGAATAGGTGATGTGCAAGTAAAAAGGTGAGGGCCGAATGAGCGCAAGGGAACCCGATAATTTTTTCAAGGCTGTCTTGATATCGGCAACAGTACATTTCACTGCGGCGGCCCTGGTTCTTTCTTCCCTGGCGCCCGTACCGGCCGTGCTTTTGCCAGGCAATAAACAGGACATAATATCGGTATCTCTGGTTCGTTTTTCCAGCGGGACTCGGAAAGAAAAGGATTCGGGGGTAAGCCGCTCGGCTGTGCTTAAGGTTGACAACTCTGGGCCCATCAGCCAACCCGAAGAGGGAAACATCGCCAAAGAGGAAGCAAAAAATGGAGCCGAGCCATCTGATGCAGCTCTTGACGTATACGCTAAGGAGCACTTTCATGCAGGCACTATCCGAGGCAGCGTAGAAAAAATGACCGGACAGAATTCCGGGGGTGTAACTAATTCCGTAAACGTGAATGCTTCGGCAGAAGGGCTAATAACACCGCACCTTATACCTTCTTACCGCAGGAACAATCCGCCTCGGTATCCCGTAGCAGCAAGGCTTAAGTGCCAAGAGGGCCTGGTGCTTGTCGCCACGGAAGTCATGGCGGATGGAACAGTCGGAAACGTTAAAATTAAAAAATCCTCTGGCTATAAGGACCTTGACGACTCTGCCCTTGAGGCAGTTCGGAAATGGCTCTTCAAACCAGGACAGCGTTTGGGGGTTGCAATCTGTATGTGGGTTGACGTGCCGATAAGGTTCTTTCTCACAGACTGAACTAAAATTTGGATGGGTCCTCATTCTGTATCCC
>CAZKYN010000210.1:0-1669 GCA_964556675.1 uncultured Syntrophaceae bacterium | reverse complement strand
CGAAATATTAAGAATTTTCCACCTTGAAGTACATGCGGCAATCCCCCCGTATCGATTTGAGGATACCGAATTCTTGTCGGCGAATCGATTTGCACAGCTCCGTTTTTATTGATTTCAAATAAATTCAAGCGATTTTCGAGACAAAACTCCTTTACATGCATGTGCGATACAGCTATAAAGCCCGCATTCAACTAATGCGCCTATGCGTTGAAGTCATTCCAGGCGGAGAAAATTATCTGAAAGGCGGGCAACATCATGGCTTCGAGGGAGGTTGAGGACCTTGTGCCCGAGTTGCAGGAAAAGGCAAAGGCCTTTTCTGAGGGCATGGTTCAGGCGGGAATCGATTTCATTTTCACCCAGACGTTAAGGCACAAAGCCGATCAGGAGGCCCTCTATGCCCAGGGCAGGAAGCAGCTTACGGAAGTAAACCGCTTGCGCAAGCTTGCCGGCATGGCGCCTATAAGAGGCAAGCAAAATATCAAAGTAACATGGACCATGAAAAGCAAACATCTGGAAGGCAAGGCGTTTGATATCGCCGTAAAACAGGATGGAAAAATAACCTGGGCGGGAATCCTGTATGTGCGCGCGGGTGAGATCGGGGAATCAGTCGGCCTGAAATGGGGGGGGAGGTTCAGCAAGCCTGATATGCCGCATTTCGAATTGCATGAAGAGACGGAAAATTCCTGATTAGCGGCCAACGTGCCCGCACCTCTTTGCTGACAATCCTGTTTAAGGCCTTATTGTCCCGCTGCAGCGTTTTCCTCGGCGGCTTCCGCCGGCTTGTGCCGGTTCAGGATCAATTTTCCCACTGCTACCACCACGAAGACAAAGAATACAGTCACTGCGTATTCAACCCATTTGGGCGGATTGAGAAGGGAATGGACCCACGGATCGGTGATCATCATTTCACCCCCGACCTTTCCAATCAGGGCGGCGCCGACCCACACAATAATGGGGTACTTGTCCATGATGCGCGCCAGCAGGTCGCTCATGAGGACTACGAAAGGTATTGAAAGTATCAGGCCGAATATCAGCAGGAAGAGATTTCCATGAGATGCCGCGCCTACGGCGAGCATGTTGTCAATGCCCATGCTGAGGTCTGCGACTACGATTATCCACACTGCCTGCCAGAGCGTGCCGCATTCCTTTTCCTTGCACTCTTCGGCCCCTTCGGTCAACAGCTTTATGCCTATCCATATAAGTACGGCCCCGCCGAAGAGCTTTATAAACTGGATATTCAAAAGCTGGGCCACGGCGAATGTGCAGGCGACCCTTACGAGGACTGCGCCGCCCGCCCCCATGAGAATACCGAGGCGCCGAGTCCTGCCGGACAGGTTTTTGACGGCCATGGCGATGACGACGGCATTGTCGCCCGCAAGGACAAGGTCGATAAGAATGATGCTGAAAACTGCAACAAGGAATTGCCAGTCAAACGAAATATATCCAAGTGGACCAAAATCGATCATTAAATTCCTCCGCTATCCGGGGACAAAAACCTTCACCCGGGGCATTATTCCGTGGTGGTAAAGGTCTTGCTGTGTCCCGGGCTCTTTCCGGGACCTCGATAAATAAAAGACGTCCAAAGCCGCCCCTTCCTGCTCCCACCACAAGTTCACCAAATTACAGGGCTGATTTAGAACTGTCAAGATATTTGGGCCCCCTTGATCAT
>CAZKYN010000209.1:0-5784 GCA_964556675.1 uncultured Syntrophaceae bacterium | reverse complement strand
CAAAGGATATTTCGTTATAAATCTTGAGGAAAGCCGCTAAACGGGTCTGCCGTGGGGAATCATTACCTGGAATAATTTACGGCAGTGTTTTCCACTGGGTGCACATGGGGTCTACCCATATTTCGGCTTTTTTTGCCTCTTTCGGCTTTTTCGGCTGGACTTTTTTCATAACGGCGCCTCCTCGGCATTCAGGCCCGGCTGGTTTTCAGCGGGACTCCCAAATCCTTTTTATATAGTGGACCCTGGTAGTCCGGTCGCCGGTTATCCTTTCCACTTTTCCTTTTAAAAACGTCTCTTTCATACCGAAGGCCTCCTTTCTTTCTCTTCTTTTTCTCTCTCGGGGCTAATATGAACATTGTCCGGTCCGGCCGAAATCGGAACTCGTCTGAATATCAGGGGTAACACCGCGGGAATATTTTTCGGAAGTCGCTCCGTAATTCGATCCGTGTCTGTCCTATGGGATGATAAATCGCGGTCTAAAGGCTTAAAACCAACGAAGTTGATTCAAAAGAAAACAACGGTATCGAACAAAAAACAGGAATGATGCCTCAACCTATCCACCGGGCGGGCGTTAACGGACAATCCTCTCCCTCTTAGACGCTTATGCCATTCACATCGGCGAAGATCATGAAGTCCCTTAAAGGGGAATCCCGGCTTTTCGCCGCATTGCGGCCGCTGTTTTTGTTCCGGGGTCCTGAGGGCGGGCCAAGGGCATTTCGGAAAATCCCCCCTTAATCTCGCTCCAGAACGCTCCTTGTGTAAATTCATTTATAATTGACACACGGGTCCGTCTTTCCTATAGTCCGCGTGATCATAAGCGCCGGGTGATGGAGGGCGCAGGAGAAGGAAGGCATTGAAAAGGCAAAGGGTAGTCATAACCGGGCTGGGCACCGTCAATGCGCTGGGGAACAATGCCGGCGATTTTTCCCGGGCGTTGCGCGGAGGCGCTTGCGGCATAGGGCCCATTACTGTTTTCGATCCTGCTGACTACCGGACACAGACCGGCGCCGAGATAAAAGGCCTCGATGCGCGCCGGATGGCGCCGCCGCCTTTTTCCCGCAAGCGCCTGTCGCGAGCCGATGTGATGGCCATAGCTGCGACGGTGGAAGCGCTGGCGGACGCCGGCATTTACCCCGTCCCGCCTGCCGTATGTAGTGAAATGGGCGTTATCCTCGGCGTAGGCTCCGGGGGGAAACTTGAAGCGGAAGAGGTATTCCGCGATTACCTGGAAAGCAACGGGCAGCGCGCGCGCTTCTCCCGCCTGGCCTCGCTCTGCCCGGCGACAACATCAGACCGCATCACGGCAACGCTGGGGCTCACGGGGCCGAAGACGACTTTTATGACGGCCTGCTCATCGGGGGCGACAGCGATCGGCTTCGCTCGGGACATTATAGCCTCGGGCGCCGCCCCGGTCATGCTTGCCGGCGGTGTCGAGCCGCTGAGCCGGACCACGTATGCGACCTTCAACGTCCTGAAGGCCGTCGATCCCGAGTACTGCAAGCCGTTTGACCGCAACAGGCAGGGCCTCTCGCTGGGGGAGGCCTCGGCGATGCTGGTCCTGGAATCTTACATCCATGCCCGGATGCGGGGCGCCCGCATCTACGGCGAAGTGCTCGGATACGGCGTGACCTGCGACGCCCACCACTCAACGGCTCCGGACCCGGCCGGTTCTGGAGCCGTGCGCTCCATGCAGGCGGCCCTGCAGGATGCGGGGCTTCCCGCCCCGGCCGTGGACTATATCTGCGCCCACGGCACGGCAACCCCTGCCAACGATGCCATGGAAGTGAGGGCCATCCGGGAGGTGTTCGGAAAGGATGCCTGCCGCATCCCGGTCAGTTCGATCAAGTCCATGACGGCTCATACCCTGGGCGCGTCGGGCGCCCTCGCTGCTGTTGCCTCGCTCCTTGCCATGAGAGATGAATTTATCCCTCCCACGATCCACCATGAATCACCGGAGCCGGGATATGAAGACTTCGACTTTGTCGCTTCAGGATCGCGAAAGGCTGTTTTGAACGTTGTCCTTGTCAATGCCTTTGCCTTCGGCGGCAACAACACGACGCTGGTCCTGGGGCGATGTGCGGAAGAAGGCGTGCCCGATGAATGAGAAAACTCCAAACAGGCGCGTTGCCGTCACCGGGATCGGTCTGGTCACGCCTCTCGGCGTCGGTAAAAAACAGTTCGCAGACATGCTTTTCAATGGTGGATCCGGTATACGGGAGATTTCGTCATTCGACACGTCGCGGCTCTCATCCCATCTTGGGGCGGAGGTGCGGGATTTCGACCCTCTGGATTTCATCTCGATCAAGACCGTGCGGCGAATGGACCGTATGTCCCAGATGGCGGTCGCGTCGGCGCGGCTCGCGGCGGATGACGCCCATGTCGTCATCGGGCCGGGAAACCGGGACCGCATCGGCATAATTTTCGGCACGGCCTTTGGACCTACTGATGTCAAGGCACAGTGCACGCGGACCCTGTTCACCAGGGGGCCGTCCCAGATGAGCGCGCTGCTCGTGCCCAACTCCGTCATGAACGCGCCCGCCGGACACGCTTCTATGGAACTGGGCTTCCGGGGAGTGAATACGACAGTCAACCACCAGTCGGCATCGGGCGAGAGTGCGCTTATTTACGCGGCAATGGAACTGCAAAGAGGAACCGCGGACATCATCCTTGCAGGCGGCGCGGACATCATTTCAGATTTTTTCTTTGAGAGCCTCGTCAGGTTCCGGGCGGTTTCGCCGGTTGACGGAAAAACTGAAATGGCCCGCCCCTTTGATCAGGAGCGCAACGGACCTGTAGCCGGGGAAGGTTGCGGCATCGTTTGCCTGGAGCTGCTCGATCATGCCCGCAGGCGCGGCGTCGTCCCGTATTGCGAGATCAGCGGCTGGGGCATGAATTCATCGCCGGCAAAGATTACAGGATGGCCACCGGACGGCAAAGGCATTACCTCAGCCATGAAGAAGGCGGTGCGAATGGCCGGAAAGGGGCTGCTGGAAATCGATACGGTCCAGGCCGCCGGCAGCGGAGGAAAGGACCCGGACGCAATAGAGGCG
The DNA here is from genome assembly GCA_964556675.1 of uncultured Syntrophaceae bacterium. Classification (GTDB taxonomy): domain Bacteria; phylum Desulfobacterota; class Syntrophia; order Syntrophales; family UBA4778; genus JBDKTK01. The sequence continues at coordinate 2,734 of CAZKYN010000209.1, read as the reverse complement.
GAAGCTCTGGGATCATTATTCCCGGCGGATGCCGCAGGTCCCGTGATTTCTTCAGTCAAGGGCGCACTGGGGGAAAGTTTCTCCTCGGGCGGGATAAGGGCAGCCGCGCTGGCGCTTTCTATTGCCGGGGGCAAAGTCCCGCCGACACTGGGGCTTGCCAGGCCCATAGCGTCGCTTTCTTTCTCGGCAGGAAAAACAAGAGCTGTCAACATCCGGAATGGAATTTTGAATGCGGTATCCCACGGCGGGACGAATGTTGCCATCGTCATGAGCCGGCTGACAGGCTGTTGAAAAACGCCCATCTGCTTTGTTGCGCTGCAAACCGCATCGCTCAACGTATTACCTATACGCCTCGCGATACGGTTCTTGCGCGCCTTGCTTCTGCACGTTTTTGAACAGCCTTGTATTACTTTTTATGAAAGTGGAAGGAGAATTGAAGTGAACGTAGGGCAGTGGATTTCGAAAAGGGCGCGGCTCTATCCGGAACGGCCTTTTTTGAAAGAGGAAGACGGAAGGGAATTCGACAACCGGCAGTTCGATAAGCGGGTAAACCGCATGGCCCATGCCCTGAGTAAACTGGGCCTGAAAAAGGGAGACCGGGTCGCGGTGCTTATGGTCAATTCCAGCGAGTTCCTGGAGATATTTTTTGCCTGCGCCAAAACCGGCGTAATTATGGTACCCCTGAACTTCCGCCTCGCCCCCCCGGAGCTGATATATATAATCCGGGACAGCATGCCCCGGGCGTTGATTTATTCTCCGGATTTCGCCCGGAAGGTCGCGGCAATCAAGGAGGCCGATCTGTGCCTTTCCCGATGCCTGCGACACGGCGGCGGCAACCTGACGGAAGACCAGGAGCTCTCGGATTTCATCTCCTCGCTTCCGGACAGCGAACCGGAGCCGGCAGAAGAGGTGGCGATCGATGACCCGCTCTTCATAATGTACACGTCGGGGACAACCGGCGACCCCAAGGGCGCCATGCTCTCCCACGGCAACATCCTGTTCGGCGCAATCCACTCGCTCGTGGGTTACGGCATGAACAGGACATTCAAATCGCTGGTCGTGGCGCCTCTTTTCCATATGGGCGCCCTGGCAGCTTCGGCCACCCCGGTCATTTACGCGGGCGGCTCGCTGGTTTTGAAAACCTTTTACAACGCCTCGGAGGTCATCAAGCTCATCCAGAAGGAGAAGATCAACTACATGTTTGCCGTTCCGGTAATGTTCCAGATGATGGCAAGATCGGACGAGTGGGATGCGGCGGATTTCTCCCATGTGCATTACTTCATCTCGGGCGGAGCTTCCATACCGGTGGATGTCATCCGCAAGTACCAGAATGAAAAGGGTGTCGGATTCGTCCAGGGATACGCCATGACGGAGACGCAAAGGCTGACCTCCCTCGATCTGGCCGACTCCATAACCAAGGCCGGTTCGGTAGGCAAGGAAGTCTTCCATATCGACCTGCGCATAGTGGACAGCCGGGGCCGCGATGCGGCCCCCGGGGAGCCGGGCGAGATCCTGGTCCGCGGCCCCAACGTTTTCCTCGGCTACTGGCAACGGCCCGAGGAAACGGCAAAGTCCATGGAAGGGGGCTGGTTCCACACCAGCGACATGGGGCGGCGCGACGAAGATGGATTCGTTTACATAATCGGCAGGAAACAGGAGCTGATTATCAGTTCGGGAGAGAACATCTACCCGGCGGAAGTGGAGCGCGTCATCCAGGCCGTGCCGCAGGTAAAGGAGGCGGCGGCCGTGGCAATGCCCGAGCCGGAGAAGCGAGGCGAAGTCGTCGCGGCTTTCGTCACTCTCAAGGACGGACAGAAAATATCGGAACAGGAACTGATAAACTCCCTCCAGGGGCGGATCGCAGAGTTCAAAATCCCCAAGCGTGTTTTCTTCCTGGATGAGTTCCCCCGGAACGCAGCAGGCAAGATCCTTAAGAAGGAACTGAAGAAAAAAATCGCAGCCGGGGAGAATTAGGATGGAATTGATCCCATACACGGAAGGGCATCGCATCTTTCGGGAGAGCTTCAGGAAGTTCCTGCTCAAGGAAATCGTCCCGCACATCGATGAATGGGAGGAGGCCGGGATCGTGCCGCGGGAAGCCTGGAGGAAGATGGGCCGGTCGGGGTTCCTCTGCACGGGCGTTCCCGAACAGTACGGCGGCGCCGGCGCCGACTTCCTGCACGGCGCAATAATTGTTGAAGAACTGGCGCGCTGCAATTTTTCGGGCCTGGGCATCAGGCTCCACAGCGATGTCGTGGTTCCCTATCTGGTCGATTATGCGACCGAGGGGCAGAAACGCAAATACCTGCCCGGGTGCGTTGCGGGCGAGATAATCACCGCGATCGGCATGTCCGAACCCAACACGGGCAGCGATCTCGCGGCAATCCGCACCACTGCCGTGGAGAGTGGCGACTCGTTCATCATCAACGGCCAGAAGACCTTCATCAGCAACGGGATCAACTGCGACCTTATCGTGCTGGCCGCCCGCGACCCGGCGGAGCCCGACCCGCACCGCGCCGTCGATCTTTTCCTCGTCGAGGCCGGGACGCCGGGGTTCGAGAAAGGCAAACGCCTCAGGAAAGTCGGCTGGCGCGCCCAGGACACGGCGGAGCTTTTCTTCTCCGATTGCCGCGTGCCGCGGGAAAACCGCCTCGGCGAAAAGGGCACGGGGTTCCGCAAGATGATGAGCCATCTCCAGCCGGAACGCCTGGTCATCGCGATCTGGGCCGTCGCC
>CAZKYN010000208.1:0-5831 GCA_964556675.1 uncultured Syntrophaceae bacterium | reverse complement strand
TGTCCTTCAAGAATTATTCCTTGTCTTCGACCACATGGAGCTGGAATTCAGCCGCAATCCCCGGGTGCAATTTGATTTTTACGGGATAATCACCAAGCGCCTTTATGGGCTCGTCCAGAACGACGCTTTTCCTGTCCACTTCAATTCCGCAGCCTTTCAGCGCTTCGGCAATATCCTTGGCCGTAATGGAGCCGAACATTTTCTCCTGGGAGCCGAGTTTGCGGGCGATGGTGCAGTTGACCGCCGCGACTTTCTCGATCATGGCCTCGGCTTTTTTGCGCTCTTTCTCAGCCTGGCGGGAAACGACGAGCTTCTCATGCTCCAGCATGCGGACGTTCTTTCCGCTGGCCTCGACCGCCATTCCCTTGGGTATCAGGTAATTGCGTGCATAGCCGTCCGCCACTTTTATCAGGTCCCCGACCTTGCCCAGGGATTCGATATTCTCTTTCAAAATGACTTTCATCCTTCTTCTCCTTGATGAATTTAACTGATTTAACTTTCGACAGTCGATTCCGACGGGTCTTTGGCGATCTTGTTCAATTTCCGTAAATCTATCCAGATGTCGAAGAACCCCAGGCAGATCACGATCAGCAGCAGGAAATGCTGGGCGAATATAAGAAAATAGATAACGCCCCTGATGATTACCGGGACATTCTTATGCCGGAAGAAGAAATTAATTATTGACAGCCCCTGGAACAGGTACACGAACAGGAATATAAAAAGCAGGTTGAGGCCTGCGATCTGCACCCGTTCTACGGGGATGAGGATCAGGACCGCCGAGGCGATTACGTACCAGACCATCTGGTCCGGGATCTTCCAGCAGGTCAGGTCCCCCAGGTCCGGGAAGCCTACGCTCCTCTTCGCCAGCAGCAGCCTTCCGGCGAGCACGTTTATCCACAGGAAAAGTATCGCCCCCATGATGACAAACGCCGGCATCAGATGGTAGACCGTCCTGGCTATCAGGTCCGCGTTGCTGCGGATAAGGTCCACCTGTTCCTTGGATATGCCCCAGTCGGCATATGACTTGATGCTTTCCCGGATCCCCGCATTGACATAAGACTGCACAAGGGTCCAGGGCTGCTCGCCGACATAGAAGCTGTAAACGCCCAGGAAGAGAGCGCCCATTCCGACCATTATCAGGACCGAGTAAAACACCGTCTTTTCAAAGACAAAATTTCTCCTGAGAAACTCTCCCAGGATCAATCCTGATGACCCCATCATGAACACGGTGACCAGGTTTACCTTAAACCCGGCCTGGTGCGCGATGGCTTCCAGCAAAATCATGGAAGCCGTCAGGATCAGAAGAGCCGGCACCCTGCCGGTTTTCAAATAAAAATACATGAAAATGAAGGGGGCGAAAATGCCCGCCGTTATTCCTGCCGAAGGCAGAAGGCTCATTGTGAGAAAAACACCGGAGGAAGCAATAATGCCCAGCAGGACTTCCCTGAACGCAAAGCCCTTCGGGGCGGCCGATTGGATGCCGCCCGCCTGTTCCTCGTTAATCATTTAACCTCTTTCCTAATTTTCAGATACTACGAACGGCAATAAAGCTATCGCCCTTGCCCTTTTGATTGCTATCGTTAATTCCCGCTGATGCCTCGCGCAATTTCCGGTGATCCGGCGGGGAATTATTTTGCCCTTTTCCGAAACGAAATGACGCAATGTACCGGGGTCCTTATACTCAATCTTCATATTGGAGTCCGTGCAGAACTTGCAGACTTTTCTCCTGTGAAATCCCCTTCTTTCGGGTCTTGGCCTGTCTCCTGTTGCCATTATTCCTTGCTCCCTTCCTCGGCGCCCGAAGCCGCTTCCGCAGCCTTGGCTTCTGTTACAGGTTCTGCCGGCGCTTCCTGTCTGGGCGCCGGGATCGCTTCCTTGACCTCCTCAGGCTTCTCCTTCTTGAGGCCGGCTATCTCTTTCTCGATATCGGCCATCTTCACCTGGTCGGCCCTCTTCACGGTCTGGTAACGCAGAACCTTGTCGTCAAACTTGAGGTTCCTCTCCAGTTCCCTGATAACGGGGCTGTCGCCCACGAAATCCAGGAGAACATAGAAACCCCTGCCCTGCTTCTCGATCTTGTAAGCAAGTCTTCTGACGCCCCATTTTTCCGCTTTGACAATTGTACCCTTGAGGCTTGTTACGATCCCTTTGTACCGGTCGATGATGACATCTATCTCATCTTTCGGCACATCGGACTGGATAATGAAAATAAGGTCGTACCTGTTCATGTTCCTCCTCTCGGCTCTAAAGCCCCGGCGCCGGGCCGGGGCAAGGAGTCCAATTTTTTTTGAAAAGGCTGTTTGATATATATGATGGACGGGGTCAAATCAAGAAAATTATCCAATATTTCCCTGATTCAACCCGCATTCCGGGATGGACTATACACAAAAGGGCTTGTAATTTCAAGGCCGGCGGTCGGGAATCCGGTCTTTGCCGGCTTTCGCGAGGGCCGCCTCCATACACTTGCGCCTTTTTTCCCGCTCGCAGAGCCTGCACTGGGGCGAGTAGCCGCACTGGCCCGTGCAGGTCTCGGCTTCAGTTTCGGATTCGTCCCGGTTTTTTTTGCTCATTGGAATCATTCCCGATAGAGTTTTTCAATGACGGCCATGTATTTATTAAGGACGATCCGGCGCTTGAGCTTCAGAGTCGGCGTAAGCATGCCGTTTTCGATGCTGAAGCCCTCGGCCAGAATGGCGAATTTCTTTGGTATTTCATAGCCGCCGTACTTGCCCTTGAGCGAGGAGGCTATGGATTCCGCCACCATGTCTCTGACCTCCGGCGAAGTGAGCAGAGATTCATCATCCGCCGGAAGCCCGCGGTCGATGGCCTGCTGCCGCAGTATGGACAACTCCGGGACGACCAGGCAGACATTGTACGCCCGGTTTTCGCCATATACCATGACATTCTGGATGCAACTCAGAAGGCAGATGTCCTCTTCCAGGGAGGCCGGGAAGACGAATTTCCCGTTCTCGAGCTTGTACTGTTCCTTTATTCGGCCCGTAATATACAGGAACCCGTCCTCGTCGAGGCGCCCCCTGTCGCCCGTCCGGATGCCGCCGTCCCCGGTCATTACCTTGCGGGTCTCCTCGGGCTTGTTGTGGTAGCCTTTCATGACATTGGGCCCGTAAACGACGATCTCCCCGTCCGGCGAGTCCGGCCCGGCGAGTCTCTTGTCAATGACGATCTTCACTTTTTCGATCGCCCGGCCCACGCTCCCCAGCCTGTACGCATAGGAAGCGTTCATGGCGACGGCCGGGGATGTCTCCGTCATCCCGTAGCAGTCGTAGACCGGTATCCCGATGTCGAAAAAGAACAGGGCAATGTCCAGGTTCATCATGGCGCTCGCGGTCATCGAGCCCTTGAGCCTGCCCCCCATCTTGTCCCGGATTTTCTGAAACACGATTTTATCGGCAATCCTGAACTTCAGATTGGTCATGAATTCGGATTTCCCCCGGGCCGCCAGTTCCCGGCGCCTTTTTGCCGCAGCGACGCCCATCTCAAAGAGAGCCCTGGCAAGCCCGCCCTCCTTATTCAGTTTGGAAGTGACGCCCTCGTAGATCCTGTTGAAAACCCGGGGCACTGCGACAAGCCAGGTCGGCTTTACCGCCAGGATATCCCGGACGATGGTCGCCGCGCTTTCAGCCAGACCCATGCACGCCCCAAGGTGGATCATTGCGTAAAGCTCTCCCGTTTGAGCGTAAGAGTGGGCCCACGGCAGGATTGCGAGGGTCACGTCTTTTTCACCCAGTTCAGGATACATCTTGATGCCCGCAAGGAGGTTGCTGGTGAAATTCCCGTGAGTAAGCAGAACGCCTTTCGGGTCCCCCGTTGTTCCGGATGTGTAAATGAGCCCGGCCACGTCCCCGGGGCCCGGTTTGATCGAAGCCGCCGGATTCGCCTCGCCCTCTCTCTCGAGCCCTGCCATCCCCAGCGGGCCTTCGGAATCGATAATAAATATATTCTCCAGGGTGGGGAGTTCCTGCTGGAAACTCCTGATCTTATCGTAAATGCCCTTATTCGCGACAAACAGAAACTTTATGGACGCATCGGATATTATGTATTTCCAGATATGGGGGAGCTCCGATTCGTACATGGGGATAAAGCGGGCGCCGAGGCCGTAAGCGGCAAATGCCGCTATGGCCCATTCAATACGGTTATTGGCGATCAGGCCGACGGCATCGTTCTTTCCGATCCCGTATTTTGCCAGGCCGCCCCGCAGCCTTTCGACGCGGCCGCCTATTTCCCCGTATGTGACCCATTTATAACTCCCGTCCTTGCCCCTGTAGCCGAACATTCTATTTTTGCCGTGCTTGCGCACACTTTCCTCGAACATATCAACGAGATTGTCAGGTTTATCTAACTGGAACATGGGAATGATCTCCTGCTGAAATTTATCTGCCCCGGAGACAAAACGGGACCATTTAAGGTGTTTTCGAAAGCAGTCCCGGAGCTTTGACGATTTTTTCGGGCAAGCTTTTCAATGGAGCCAAGCTAAGATGGCGTATGCATACGCAGAAGATCGAAAAAATGTCATTAGCGGAACTTTTATTTTCTCATGGCCGATTTGCCGCTCGTTTTGTTTACAATTTTTGCGGGATTTTTACTACAGAAAACAACTGTCCAGCCGCTGGGGCGGCGGCCGGGAGTGTTGTGAAAAAACCCTGTCACGATAAAAAACACCTTCGCAAAGGCGCGGTGAACGAAGCAGAGAGTATACGAGCGCCGAAGCGCTGCGCAGCGGATGAGCTTTTTCAACAGCCTGTCTAAATCAGGAAGGTGTCTTCTTCCTCCTTCTCCTGGAAGTAAATTCCGTTGCGGCCCTGCGCCTTCGCCATGTAAATGCTTTTATCGGCCCGCCTCAGAAAAGCTATCATGTCCTCCTTGGGGTAATACTGGACGATTCCGATGCTGACCGTCAGGAGCAGCCGCTCGTCCATGAGCGGGGAGAAGTTCCTCATATCGAACCCGTCCCTGATGCGCTCAGCTACATTCTGCGCTTCGTCGTTTTCGGTATCCGGCAGAATGACCGCAAATTCCTCTCCCCCGTACCTGTATGCCGAATCGACCTGGCGGATCTGGCTCTTCACGATATCGGCTATTCTCTTGATCGTCTTTTCCCCTTCGTACCGGCCGTATCTCTCGTTGATCTTTTTGAAATCGTCGACATCCACGATCAGCAGCGAGAGGGGATAATAATAGCGGTTCACACGCTCAATCTCCACTTTCAGCTGGGTGTAGAACTGCCGGAGGTTGTAAAGGCCTGTAAGCGGGTCGGTGGCGATCAGCTCCGTGCATTCCTTTTTGCTGTCCTCCAAGTCTTTTTCGATCAGCTTGCGTTCGGTTATGTCCCGGATATAGCCGGTGATCCCGGTTATGCCGCCCCGCCCGTTGCGCAGAGGCTCAAAGAATGCGTCATAGGACCTTTCCTCGTCCCTTGCCTTCAGTTTCAGCTCGGTCCTGGCGCCGCGGCCCGTGCTGATCACATCCGCCTTGATCGCGGCCAGACGCGCCGCCTCCTCTCGGGGGAAGATGTCGTAATCCGTTTTTCCGATAAGGCCGGCGGCAATCCCTTTCAGGTTGGGGGCCCAGGTATAGCGCAGTTCGCGGTCCTGCTGGAATACCTGGTCCGCCGATTTTTCCGTGACGAGTTTGAGAGACTCCTCGGCTGAAACGAGTTCTTCCAGAACCAGGGGGATTTCAGAAAAGGCTTCTTCGGGAACTGAACTTTGGGGGTTTGCTTCCAGCTGTTTGAGAAGTTTTTCTATCCTTTTACGCTTCTGGGTGATCTTTTCTGATAATATGTTTTCTTGAGACATGAATACTCCAATTTT
>CAZKYN010000207.1:0-5874 GCA_964556675.1 uncultured Syntrophaceae bacterium | reverse complement strand
CTGACTGAACTCTTTCAAAAGCTCGCCGTTATCCATCATTAAAACTCCTCCTTTGAGAAATCTGCACCTATTTCCGTCAACCCCTCCCGAACATTTTTTCGCAAAAAATGCAGGACTTGCGGGTGATTTATAGGTATGTCATCCAGTTGTTCTTTTATCTCTCTTGTGTCGAGCAGGTATGCCCGATTGTTTCTTATGTGCTCATAAATGAAATCCATATGCGGATTTCCGATAATGAGCGCTATCAGGGTCCCTGTTATTTTACCCAGCGGCTGCCTGTCTATATGGTCAAGCCGGAACTCGGCTCGGACACGCGTGCCTTTTCCGAGTTCGGATTCCAGAAGGAAATTGCCCCCTGTCCTCTCGGCCGCTTCGGCCAGCATCGGAAGCCCAAGGCCGACACGGCGGACTTTTTTTGACGTAAAAAAAGGGTCCAAGGCTTTTTCCCTGACCTCTTTAGACATTCCCGAACCGTTATCTGAAATTTCCAGCACGAACTTGTTTTCAGGCACGTTCTCTTGAACGGAGATCCTGACCAGGCCGGAGCCCGCCCTGATAGAATTCTCAGCTATATCAAGTATGTGAAGCGATAGTTCCAGCACCTTGTCCCAGGACCATGCGCCCTTCCAGGCCGGCAAAAGCCATTTTCAACTCGCTTAGGCTCGCATCATGCATTCTTATGATTGTATATGCTTTGCCTATATCTTTAATAAAGTGGGCATCTGATGAGGTAATGAAAGGCATGCGGTAAAGTTCGGCAAATTCTTTTCTCGCCTCCGGTATCCCGGTGCGTGCCGAAATTTCAAGGGCATCAAGCCTGAGGTCCGGGGGAATAAACCCAAGTTGGCCTATAATGCTGAATGCCTCACGGTCAATATGCGAGGCTATCGCCAACCCGCCCAAATCGTGAATAGCCTTCACCCATTCCTCAAGGGGGCGGTTGGTCGCTCCTATTAACAGCTTTTCGTTAAAGCCTTCAACTTCATCCAGATCGTTCACTATGGCCTGGCAGCCGAATATCTCCTCCCTGTTCGAGCCAGGCAGCGAATTGTAGACCAAATGCTGAATTTTGTAAAGATTTTCCGTACTTTCAAAGAGCGCTGTTAGATGGACTTCTTCCGAACTGGCTATCTCCATACCCGGCAGAACCTTAATGGGATAACCGGAAGCTGCCCGGATTACGAACTCAGTGTTCTCGGATGAATTGTGATCGCAAACGGCGATTATGCCGAGGCCCTGTTCAACCGCCCTTTCAATAAGGGCACGGGGGTACATATCAAGGTCGGCGCACGGCGACAGGCAGCTGTGTATATGCAGATCGCAATTGAAATCCCGAAGCATTACCCAGGAATTATGGACCGGATTCGAGCTTTGTGCATCCTGTGCCGGTCCCCTTTCCAAAGAGCGTTCATCTTATTAATTGATCAGACGATAGATCCTTCCCGCGATTTCGAAGGCGGCCAGATCGGTCACCATGATCGGGATTCCCTCTTTAGAGGCTTTCTCCACTGTTTCCGGAGCCGGTTCGGCGCCCTGGACCAGAATTATGCCTGCGAGGTCTTTTAAACTGGCCACGGCGACAATATTCTGATGTGTCTGCCTGGTTATCCAGATATCGTTTTCCTTGCTGTTGGCAATCACGTCACTTAGAAGATCTCCGACATACCCTCCTGTGACTTCTTTTTGAAGGCGCTCCTCACAGCACTTAAGCTTGAGATTGAGATCTTTGAATATTTTTTCAAGATTCAACTGAAGCCTCAGATCGTAAGCCAGTATTCGGGATGAATCATCTTTTCCAGGTTGAACACGTGCATCTTGACTGTGGTGCCCTGGCCGGGAACAGAGGTGATCTCAAATTCGTCGGAATATTTTTTCATGTTGCTCAATCCCATTCCCGCGCCGAATCCCATCTCCCGCACCTGAGGCGAAGCAGTGGACCAACCTTCCTGCATGGCGAGTTCAATATCCTCAATACCGGGGCCTTCATCCACAGCCTGAACTTCAACCTGGTCGGGTGTGACCTTAATCATTATCTCGCCCTTCCTGGCATATGAGACGATATTAATCTCCGCTTCGTAAGTGACTATCGCTACCCTTCTGATTATATTATCGTTGATTCCTATGCCCTTGAGTATCCTTTTAATTTTACCAGAGACATTTCCCGCTACGCGAAAGTTGCCTCCTTCAACGGCAAAACTGTCTTCAAATCTTACGTCCGACATCTAATCGATCATTGCCGACTTTCACTATGCAGCCGACAATTCCTTTTTCATGCAGTCTCCCTGATGTTTCGAATAGAATGTATTTGGTCGTTAAGATAGGAATTTTAAGGTCTTGGGCGAGTTGGATGGTTTCCTGAGGGGGCCTTTTCCCCCTCACTAGAATAATAGCGGCAATTTCTAAAATATCTGCTGTCCTGACCACCTGGGGATTGGTGAGGCCTGTCAACAGCAGGCTTCCGGCCTTGGCAAAGGCCAGCACATCGCTCATAAGGTCGGCCGAGAAAGCTGTCAGGACCTCTTTACCAAGCTGGTCCTCACCTACTATTACTTCGGCATCAAGAATGTCCCGAACATCGGCAAGGGTCACATCGTCCTCCCGTTTCAAAGCTAACCTGAAGAGCAAATTCAGGAATTTCAATAGGATTAACTATCACAACCTATATACAGGTGTCAAATAGATTTAATCGGCAAACTTGCCGTATCACTGTTTTGCAACATTTCTATTGTATTGAAATGATTAGGATTTATGAGATAGATAAAGCGATCGTAACATCTTCGATCTATTTTCTTGACAAGTCATTTTTAATATGAGATAGCTGACTGCGGGTCAGTTAATGACCTCTATTCAGAGATGTCGAGGAGATGCATGTGGGCCTGGAGGAGAGAAGAAAAAAGGAGAGACTGGCCCGACGCAATCAGATTCTAAAGGCCGCCCGCAAACTATTCTTCGACAAGGGTTTTAAATCAATTACCATCGATCACATCGCCAGGAAAGCCGAGCTCAGTAAAGGCGCCGTTTATCTCTATTTCAACAGCAAAGAGGAGATATATATCCAGATCCTTCTGGCCGACATCAACAAATTCAGCCAAAAAGTAAACGCTCCCCTTAACACCCAACTCACGGCATCCGCATTATTGAAAGAATTTTGCCTGAATTACGTAAAATTTTTTCTGGAGAATCGTGAGCTTTTCCGAATCCTAATGACATATATGATCCATGCAGACGGCCTGAATTTTTCCGAAGAGCTCAATCGCAAGCTCATAAAAGAGACAAATCTCACTATAGAAACTGTTGAGCGAATTTTTTTGTACGGAATCGGAGAGGGGGAGTTTGACGGAACTATGGAAACAAGGACCAACCGCAACGCCCTCTGGGGATTGCTCAACGGTATAATTTCCCTTCACCTGTTCACCGGAAACGAGGCAACGCGATCCGAAAGGATCCTTTCAACAATGGAAACAAGCCTGGATATTTTTATCTCGGGTTTAAAGAACCGATCATGACCGAAAGGAGGAAAGAATAAATGAGTAACATGCTGGTAAATGTCAGAGATCAGAAATTCGTCCTTTACGAGCAATTGGGAATTGACAACCTCTTCGAATCTAAAGCATTCGCCGACTACTCGAAGGAAGTCGCAGACCTGATGCTGAGCGAGGCGGAGAAAATGGCGATTGAGGTTTTGCTGCCCGGCCGCAAAGAGGGTGACAAGGGTTGCACATTCAAGGACGGTAACGTTTCCATACCTGAATGTTTTCATGACATGTACAAAAAATTTATTGAGGGCGGCTGGATGATCCCTATGAGGGATGTCGAAGTCGGCGGTCAGGGCATGCCGATCAGCCTCAGCACGGCATGTTACGAGTTGTTCAATGCGGCCAATTTCCCTTTTATCATGTATCCTGGCCTTACGAACGGCGCCGCCGGCCTGATCCAGCACTTCGGAACTGAAAGGCAGAAAAAGTTGTACATGGAAAAAATGTACTCCGGGCAGTGGGGTGGAACGATGTGCCTCACCGAACCAGGCGCCGGCACGGACGTTGGAGCCCTCAAGACTACGGCCAGGCGGCTCCCGGACGGGACATACAGTATCACCGGGACAAAGATTTTCATCTCCAGCGGAGACCATAACCTCACGCCCAATAATATCCATCCCGTCCTTGCCAGGATCGAAGGCGACCCGCCGGGCACAAAAGGCATTTCTATCTTCATAGTTCCGAAATACCGGGTCAACGAGGACGGCTCCATTGGAGAGCCCAACGATGTAAAAACCGGAAATATCGAGCACAAGATGGGAATAAAGGGCTCTGCGACCTGCACGCTCAATTTCGGCGACGATGGAAAGTGTATCGGGGAACTCCTCGGCGAGGAGCGCAAAGGCATGAAGATCATGTTCGAGATGATGAACGAAGCTCGGTTGGAGGTCGGCCTTCAGGGGCTGGGATGCGCTTCAACAGCTTACGAAAATGCCGTTGAGTACGCCAAGAACCGTATCCAGAGCGCGCCGCTTTGGGAAATGGCAAACCCCGATGCCAAGGCCGTGCCCATTATTCAGCACCCCGATGTTAAACGCGTCCTGCTCTGGATGAAAGCCCATGTCGAGGGCATCCGAGCCTTGAATTACTATTCCGCCTACTGCATGGATATGGCGAAAGCGGTTGCAACAAAGGAGGAGAGAGATAAGTGGCAGTCACGTCTGGAACTGCTGATCCCGGTCTGCAAGGCATACTCTTCGGAAAAAGCCTTTCAGGTTTGCTCCAGGGCTATAGATGTTTACGGCGGCTACGGATACTGCTCGGAATATCCGGTCGAGCAGGCGCTGCGCGACAGCAAGATCACGACTATTTACGAAGGCACCAACGGTATCCAGGCCCTTGACCTGGTGGGCAGGAAGATCGGGGCAAAAAAGGGCGCCCACCTGATGGCCCTTTCGAATGAAATGACGGCATCCATTGCGGAACTCAGGGAGAACCAGGAAATCAGCAATTATGTAAATTATCTGGCTGAGGCCCATAACGGCATGATTGACCTGACTGTAAACTTCTTCAAACTGGGCAAGAGCGCGGGATTCCTCATCCCCGTCCTCAACGCGCAGCCTTACCTGGAGCTCTTCGGCGACGTGGCTATAGGCTACCTCCTGATGCAGGGGGCCGGTATAGCTTGGAAGAAACTTGATGAGATTTACGCGGAAAAAGGCGCCAGAGGCTCGCGGGCCAAGCAGCGGGCGCTTATGCATGAAAACCCGGATGTGGCATTTTACCAGGGGAAAATAGCAGCGGCAAAGTTCTTCGCGGTTAACGTCCTCTCGACCGTAAGGGCCAGGTGCGAGGCGATCAAGGCCGGCGACAGGGTCCCCATCGAAATGCCCGAGGAATGTTATACAGTATAGGATATCTAAATCAAATGTTGTCTCAAGGAGGAAAAATATGCCGTTTGAAATCAAGAAAGCTGCTGTCCTCGGGGCAGGAGTCATGGGGGCCGGGATTGCGGCCCACCTGGCAAATTGCGGAATCGAATGCCTTCTGCTCGATATAATCCCGTTCGAGCTTACGGAAAAAGATAAACAAATGGGGCTGACGGAAAAGAGCCCCGAATGGCGCAACCGGTTTGCCAATAACGGTTTACAGGGCGCCGTCAAATCAAAGCCGGCGAGTTTCTATTCCAAGAGCCTGGCGCCGATGGTCAGGACCGGCAATTTCGAAGACAACCTCGGGTGGCTCAAGGACGTCGATTGGGTGATCGAGGTAGTAATTGAAAATTTAAAGATCAAGCAGGACCTGCTTGCCAAAGTGGAGAAGGTCATCGGCCCCAATTGCATCGTTACTACAAACACCTCGGGAATTCCGATATCGGATATCTCAGCCAATTTCGGGC
>CAZKYN010000206.1:0-5907 GCA_964556675.1 uncultured Syntrophaceae bacterium | reverse complement strand
GTCTCGTATTGTTCCTGGCCGTCTATCTTGTCTACAATGCCGTCCCCACCTTTGATTTCAACAGCTACGATGACGTGCTCTATGTAGTCGAGAACACGACCGTTCAAAAGGTGTTGTCCCTTTCCAATATATATTGGGCGTTTACCACTTATTGTGCCTGTAATTGGCATCCTGTCACCATGATCTCGCATATGCTCGACTGCTCCTTGTTCGGGATGAACCCGGGAGGGCACCACTGGACGAATTTACTGTTGCACAGCATAAATTCAATCCTTCTGTTCCTTATTCTTCTGAACATGACCGGCGCTGTCTGGAGGAGCGCTTTAGTAGCGGTCCTGTTTGCCGTTCACCCGCTCCACGTGGAGTCTGTGGCCTGGGTGGCGGAGCGAAAGGACCTGCTGAGCGCCTTGTTTGCATTCCTGGCAATCGGAGCCTATAGCTCATATACAAAAGATTCGAGGAAAGCTTATTATTGGGGGGCGATCCTGCTCTTTGCGGTTGGCCTGATGGCAAAGCCCATGCTCGTCACTCTGCCGTTTGTCCTTATCTTGCTGGACTTTTGGCCTCTGGGAAGGATAAGGCTCCCGGTCAGCGCAGAACAGCTCCGGAGCCAGGTCCTGGAGAAATCTCCTTTTTTTATTTTATCCCTGATTTCTTCAACAATCACCCTACTTGCCCAGCAGGATGCGATTCAGCCGTTGAGCAATTATTCGCTACAGGACAGATTCGCAAATGCTGTTGTTTCATACTTTCGTTACCTCGAAAAGACTTTCCGGCCTCAAGACCTGGCCGTTTTTTATCCATTTACGGATATTGAACCGGGATTGCTGGTTATCGGTCTTGCAGCGCTTTGCGGCTTGACATTGATCGCAGTCAGGGCCGCCAGAGTCGCGCCTTATATTCCGATTGGATGGTTCTGGTATCTGGGCACTCTCGTGCCCGTCATCGGGGTCGTCCAGGTCGGCTCGCAATCCATGGCTGACAGGTATACTTATATCCCCCTGATCGGGATTTTTATTATTTTGGCCTGGGGTCTTGAGGCTGTCTCCCGCAATTCAAAATACTTGAGGATAGCTGTTTCTTCGTGCACGGCGGCTTCCGTGATCCTGCTGACGATTGCGGCCCATACCCAGGCAGCTTACTGGAAAAACAGCAAGACCCTGTTCGGCCATGCGATAAATGCGATACCGGACAACTTTATTGCCCATAACAATATCGGGACCGTTTATTACAAAGATAAAGATTATGCCCAAGCCGAACTCCACTTTAGAGAGGCCGTGAATATTTATCCCGGCTACAAAGAGGCAATATACAATCTGGCAACATTGAATTTCATCCAGGGCAGGTTTGATGCTGCCATTCCCGATTACAGGAAATGCCTGGCATTGGAAAAAGACTTGAATTCTAAGTTTTATCCCACTGCCCACATAAATCTCGCGATGGCTCTTCTGAAAACGGGGCGAACCGGCGAAGCCGAATCTGTTATAATGAATTTTTTAACATCGCTTCCGGATAATGCAATGGCCCATAACCATTATGGGCTTGTCCTGATAGGCCAGGGGCGTTTCTCTGAGGCGCGGGTTCAGTTCGAAGAGGCCCTCAGACTAGACCCGGGGAATAGAGATTACGCCGGCAATGTGCAAAAAATGAATGCCGGTGAGTAAATACCGAAGTCGAAAAGAGAATGTACCGGATAGCACTCCTTCAACATCCCCAAATCCCTGATACAAAATAAGGTTTTTAGAGTTTCAACGGAATTCTGGATTTTCAGTATAATTCCGGGGTGAAGAAAAACACGGCCGAAATATTCACAGTTGAATGTCTGAGGTTCGCGAAAGACAGCTATCCCGGGATCAGAAGGGAAAGGAGCAATAGCGGCTTCAGGTACATTGATCCGCGGGGGGAAGAGGTGACGGGAGAGGTCGATATTGACAGGATCATATCCCTGGCCATACCGCCGGCTTGGGAAGAAGTCTGGATCGCTCCGGGCGCCGACAGCCACCTGCAGGTGACGGGAAGGGACCAGAAAGGACGGAAGCAATATATCTATCATCCTTATTGGCGGGAATTCCGGTCCACCGCCAAATTCAGCCACATAGTCACTTTTGCCGAAACCCTTCCCTCAATCAGGCGGCAGACCGGGACGGACCTGCAGCTGCCGGGTATGCCGCGGCGAAAGGTTTTGGCTGCGATTATACGACTGCTGGAGCATACACTTATCAGGATAGGGAACCGGGAATATGCCAGGGCCAACCAGTCTTTCGGACTTTCCACGCTGCAGGACAGGCATCTTGTCATGGCCGGCCGCGACCTGATCTTCCACTTTCACGGAAAAAGCGGGAAGGAACACAAAATAGAAGTTCAGGACAAACGCCTTGCCCGAATCATCAGGAGGCTTCATGAATTGCCCGGGCACGAGCTTTTCCAGTATTATGACGAGAAAGGCGTCCACCGCGCGGTGGATTCCGCGGAAGTTAATGAATACCTGAGGCAAATAACAAATCGCGATTTCTCGGCAAAGGAATTCCGCACGTGGGGAGGTACTGTGATTGCCGCGACAGCATTCGCCGTAATGGGGCCGTTTCGGAACCAGGGCGAGGCAAAGCGCAACGTGAGCGCAGCCATAAAAAAAGCGGCCGAGCGCCTCGGCAACAGGCCTGCCATATGCAGCAAATATTATGTCCATCCTGCCGTGACAGCAGCTTACCTAAAGGGGAAATCAATCAGTGTGGAGCAAAACGGCCCATTGGAACAGGAAGCGAATGATCTCCAGCCTTTGGAAAGACAGGTACTTGAGATAATCCGGGAATACGAAAATGAAATGAAAACGGGTGAAAGGGAAGGGCTATTTTGTGAAGCAGATGTTGCGGACTATCGGACAGTGCATTGAGCCGGTACCCTATGAGTCACTCCACAATTTGGGCTTAAAATGAAAAAGGGCGTATAAAACGCCCTTCCATTCTGAGGCTTTTTAAAATTCTCAGGTGTATATGCGTCGCGAGCGCAATATTAATACGTTGAGAGATGAGGATTGCAGCGCAGCAGCAGTGCGAAAGCAGGGATGAGCGCTTTCAACAGCCCTCAGATGATATCGCCAAGCTTCCCCAAAGCCTGCTGAAGGTTCTCAGGCTTGGTCCCGCCCGCCTGGGCCATGTCGGGACGGCCTCCGCCGCTGCCTCCCACGATGGGGGCGATCTGCTTCACAATCTTGCCGGCATCGTATTTGCCGGTGAGGTCTTTTGTAACAAGGCACAGCAGCATGGCCTTGTCTCCCGTCTTGCTTCCCAGGAGAATGATACCCGATTGCATCCTGTCGCGCAGCTTGTCGCCGAAATCGCGAAGCGTCTTGACATCCGGCGCATCCACGAGAGTGCTGAGCACCTTAACTCCGTTTACATCTTTAGCTTTGTTTAAAAGGTCAGCCGAATCTTTTGAAGCGAGCTTTCCCTTGAGCGTTTCAATTTCTTTTTCCAGCTCCCTCTGGTGCTTCAGGAGTCTGTCGGTCCGGTCCGCTACCTCGTGAGTGCTGGAACGGAGCAGGGCGGCCGTCTTGCGCAGTTCTTCTTCCTCTCTCTTGACGTATTTGACTGCTTCTCTGCCGGTCACCGCTTCAATACGGCGCACGCCGGCAGCCACGGACGTTTCGCTTACTATCTTGAGAAAACCGATGTCGCCGGTCCTGTTCACGTGCGTGCCGCCGCACAGTTCCCTGCTGTAATCATCGATTTGGACAAGCCGGACGGTGTCGCCGTATTTCTCATCAAACACTGCCGCCGCGCCGGTCCTCATCGCCTCTTCCTTGGGAAGGATGCGGGTTATGACCGGAATGTTTTTTCGGATATGATCGTTGGCGATGCTTTCGATTCGGACAAGTTCATCGTCTTCTATTTTCGAGAAATGGGTGAAATCGAAACGCAGTCTTTCCGGGTTGACCAGCGAACCGGCCTGCTTGATATGGTCTCCCAGGACCATCCTCAGGGCGGCATTGAGCACGTGCGTGCCTGTGTGGTTCGCTTCAATTGCCCGCCTGGAGCCGACTTCCACCTTGAGGAGGACGGGGTCGCCGACCCTGAGGGCGCCTTTTTTAAGTTTGCCTATATGGCTGATAAGGTCTTCCAGCGGGCGCTGCGTATCCCAGACCTCGAAAACAGTCCCTTTGGCCTGGATCACGCCTGTGTCGCCGATCTGTCCGCCGATTTCGCCGTAGAACGGCGTCCTTGCCACAAAGACCTCGGCATTATCTCCCGCGGAGATGGAGTCAACCTCCACGTCTTTTTTCAGGATTGCGGTAACGTACGACTTTATGCCGGTCACGCCGCGATAGCCTGCAAATTCAGTTGAGACGCCCTTGATCGAGAGCTTTTTGTATTCATCGGAAATGGCCTGCTCGCCGCTGCCTTTCCAGGACTCCCTGGCTTTTTCGCGCTGGGCTTCCATTGACTTTTCGAAACCCTCGTTATCGAGCGTGAGATTATCTTTCTTGACGATGTCCGCTGTGAGGTCGACCGGGAAGCCGAATGTATCGTAGAGTTTAAAAACCACATCCCCCGGCACAACAGCGCTGCCGTTCTTTCTCAGACGGGCCACTTCCTCGCTTAAAATGCGCAGGCCCGAATCGAGAGTTTCCGAGAAGCGCTGCTCCTCGTTGATGATGACCTTGCGGATATACGATTCCCTGTCGACCAGGTCGGAATACGGTTTCTTCATCTCGTCTACAATCGTGGGCACGATATCATGGAGGAATGGTTTGTCCATCCCGAGGAGTTTCCCGTGTCGGGCGGCTCGCCTCAATATCCGGCGCAGAACATAGCCTCGGCCTTCATTGCTCGGCAGGACGCCGTCGCCGATCAGGAATGTAACGGCTCGGCTGTGGTCCGCGATGACCCGCATGGAAACGTCGTTGTCGCAGTCGGCCCCGTATTTCTTTCCGCACAGCTCCTCGATACGCCTGATGACAGGCATGAAGAGGTCGGTATCGTAATTGCTGGTTACCCCCTGCACAATAGCGGCTAGGCGCTCAAGTCCCATTCCGGTATCAATATTTGGTTTGGGCAGGGGAGTAAGATTCCCGTCCTTATCGCGATCGAACTGGGTGAAGACATGGTTCCAGATCTCCAGGTGGCGGTCGCAGTCGCAGTGCACGCTGCACTCGGGGCGCCCGCAGCCCACGGAGGGGCCCTGGTCGTAGAGGATTTCGGAGCAGGGTCCGCAGGGCCCTGTCTCGCCCATCATCCAAAAGTTGCTCTCCATGCCCATCCGGACAATCCTCTCGGCAGGCACCCTCATATCCTTGTTCCAGATTTCGAAGGCCTGGTCATCGTCCTGGTAAATTGTGATCCAAAGCTTCTCCTTCGGTATGCCCATTACCCTGGTGAGGAAATCCCATCCCCAGAAGATCGACTCTTTCTTGAAGTAATCGCCGAAGGAGAAATTCCCCAGCATCTCAAAAAAAGTATGATGACGGGCGGTGTAGCCGACGTTTTCCAGGTCGTTGTGCTTCCCGCCGGCCCGGACGCATTTCTGGGAGCTCGTGGCCCTTGTATAGCCGCGGTTTTCCAGGCCGAGAAAGCAGTTCTTGAACTGGACCATGCCCGAATTGGTGAACAGGAGGGTCGGGTCGTCCTTGGGTATCAATGATGAACTCGGGACGACGGCATGGCCGTTTTCCTCGAAGTACTTCAGAAATTTCTCTCTCATTTGACTGCCGGTCATTCGTTGTCCTCCTGTGGATTTCTTAGCGCTTCGTAAATGAGGCCAGTCGAAAAACCCCTGCCGGCCAGCATCCGGGCCAGTCTCGTCTTCTGCTTCCGGTCAAGGTTTTGCGCGTTCAAGCCTTTGATTTTTTTATTCAAGATGCGGCGAAGCGCCGCCTTTTCTTCCAACTCTTCCCTGTTTTCCGAAATCGAT
>CAZKYN010000205.1:0-5917 GCA_964556675.1 uncultured Syntrophaceae bacterium | reverse complement strand
GCGGGTCTTATAAACAGCCTTTCCGGGATTGCCCTTGACATGCGTTCAACCTGGAACCATTCCGCCGACGAGATATGGAACCGGCTTGAACCGGACCTCTGGGACCTTACGAACAACCCCTGGATTGTGCTGCAAAGCGTGTCCCGGCAGAAGCTGCGGCGCCTTCTGGCCGATCCCGCTTTCCGCGAAAATATCGAAGCTCTGGTGCAGGAAAGGCGGGAGTATAGATCAGGGTCGGCCTGGTTTCAGCAAAACTTCGCCAGGGCCCCGTTTAACTCTGTCGCGTATTTCAGCATGGAATTCATGTTGAGCGAGGCCCTGCCCATCTACTCGGGAGGGCTCGGCAATGTCGCCGGCGACCAGCTTAAAACGGCAAGCGACCTGGGCGTGCCTGTAACAGGGGTGGGCCTGCTTTACAACCAGGGGTACTTCCGTCAGGTCATAGATCAGGACGGTTCGCAGAAGGCCCTTTTCCCGTACAATGATCCCGGACAGCTGCCGATCGCGCCCCTGCGCCGCAAGGACGGCGAGTGGCTCAGGCTGGAGATCGATCTGCCCGGCCGGCCTATCCGGCTGCGGACATGGCAGGTGCAGGTCGGCAGGACCAGGCTTTTCCTGCTCGACAGCAACGACATGGCGAATTTTCCACCTTACCGGGGAATCACCAGCGAACTTTATACGGGAGACCCGTACCTGCGTCTGATGCAGGAGATAGCGCTGGGCATAGGAGGGTGGCGCCTTCTGACCGAGCTGGGCATCCGCCCGGAAATCCTGCATATGAACGAGGGGCATGCGGCCCTTGCCGTGCTGGAGAGAGCCAGGGCTTTTATGGCGGATACTGGTTCGTCTTTTGATGTTGCGCTTTCCGCCACCCGGGCGGGAAATATATTTACAACCCACACAGCAGTCGGCGCGGCTTTCGACCGCTTTTCCCCGGACCTGGTCGAGCTTTGTCTGGGAGGATATGCCCGGGAGAAGCTCGGCCTGCAGATGCGCGATTTGCTGGCGCTGGGCCGCCGGGACCCGGACAACCGGTCGGAAGAGTTCAACATGGCGTTTCTGGCCTTAAGAGGGAGCTGGGCCGTCAACGGCGTGAGCCGCCTGCATTCCACGGTGAGCCGGAAGATCTTTGCGCCCCTTTTCCCCCGCTGGCCCTTGTCGGAGGTGCCTATCGGCTACGTGACGAACGGGGTGCACATGCCGAGCTGGGATTCGGCTGCCGCAGACCGGCTCTGGACGGAAGCCTGCGGGAAAGATCGCTGGCTCGGCCCCACGGGGCCACTCGAGCACTGCGTGCGCGGGATTTCCGACGCCGACCTTTGGAGGCTGCGCACGGATTCCCGCAAGTCACTCGTGGAGTACGTCCGCAAAAGGCTTTCAAGGCAGCTGGTCGTCTCCGGCGCATCGGCAGCCGAGATTGAAAGGGCCGGGCGCGTCCTGGACCCCGATGTCCTGACGCTCGGTTTCGCCCGAAGGTTTGCATCTTACAAGCGGCCGGACCTGCTCCTGCATGACCGTGACCGCCTGGTCCGGATCTTGAACAATGAACAGAGGCCGGCGCAGCTGGTCCTGGCCGGGAAGGCCCACCCGGCGGACCGCCTCGGGCAGGAAATGATCCGCGAGTGGAACCGGTTTATAAAAAGGCCCGATGTGCGCGGCCGGATAGTCTTTCTCAGCGATTACGACATGCTCCTGACGGAACGCCTGGCGGAAGGGGTCGATGTCTGGATCAACACGCCGCGGCGGCCCTGGGAGGCGAGCGGCACCAGCGGCATGAAAGTGCTCGTGAACGGGGGCATAAACCTCTCGGAGCTCGACGGATGGTGGGCCGAGGCTTACAGCCCGGCGGTGGGCTGGGCGGTGGGGGACGGAAAGGAACACGACGACGACCCGGGCTGGGATGCGGCCGAGGCGGATTTTATCTATGGGCTGCTCGAAGGGGAAATAGCCGATGATTTCTATACTCTCAGCGGGAACGGGATACCCGGGGCGTGGGTGGCGCGGATGCGGGAAAGCATGGCGCTGCTGACCCCCCGCTTCTCCTCTAACCGTGTTGTGCGCGAGTATACCGAACAGTATTACATCCCCGCGGCGGCGGCCTGGCGCAAGCGCGCAGCCGACAACGGCAAAATGGCGATGAAGATAGTCGAGTGGCGGCGCGATTGTGAAAGCAAATGGGCAGGCGTTCGTTTCGGGGCGGTTTCCGTCGGGACCGGTGCGGGGCGGCACCGCTTCAGCGTGCAGGTCCTGCTTGAACGCCTCGACCCGAAGCTGGCGCGGGTGGAGCTATACGCGGACGGGGCGGAGGGCAATGCGCCCGTGAGGCATGCGATGAAGCGCATCCGGAAATTGGAAGACGCTCCGGGCGGATACGTTTACAGCGCTTCCGTGCCGGCGGACCGCCCGGCAGCGGACTATACCCCGCGGGTCATTCCGTACTGTCCGAACGCATCGGTCCCGTTGGAGGCGGCATTTATCACATGGCAGAAATAAGGCGGGTAGACAGAGCTTTCCAACGCCTCACCGCGCGCTCATCAGAAAAAGGCCCAGGACATTGAGACAATAGAGCGCGATCAGGAGCAGGGAATTCCAGGAAAAGAAAAGGCGCTTGCGATCGGCCCGGTATGTTATCCCGATAACGGCGACCGCCGTCATGATTGTTGCAAACAGGGCCGGTATCGTGTGCTCCGGGGCTGCATACCCCAGGATGGGACCGGGATGGAAGAAAAGGTCGTCTATCCCCAGGATCACAACATTGAATATATTGCTGCCAAACAGGTTGCCTATCGCGAGGTCAATTGATCCCATGCGGACGGCGGCAAAAGAGACGACAAGCTCCGGGAGGGCTGTTGAGAGGGTCAGGAATACGTTGGCCACGAAAGTCCGGCCGAGACCGGTCTGCGCTGCAAGCGATTCCGCAAGCCCGGGCAGGAAAATGGCCGCAATAACCACAACAATTGAATGCATGCCGAACCGCATTCCGGCATCGCTCAGTTTGATATCCCGGTAAAGGAGGCCTTCGGCCACATCTTCCAGGAACTGCGAAACCTGCCGGCGCTCGTAAACATATTCGAGGCGCATCGCAACCAGATAAAGGACAATAAAAAGCAGACTGTAAGGGCCGATCCATCCAAAAGGCCCGAGGCGCTTGCCAAGGTAAAGGCCCAGACAGATAATCGCAAACAGAATGATGCCGAACCCGCCCGAAATAACGTGTCCGTAATGGGCCCGGGACGAAAGAGGCTTTTCCCTGCCGAGGTCGATGAGCGCGAGCGTGAGCAGGTTGAAAACGCAGCTCCCGGTAACATTGCCTACTGCGATATCCGCGGAACCCTGCACGGAAGCCGTGATCCCGGTGACGAGTTCCGGCAGCGAGGTGACGCTGGCAAGCAGAACGAGACCGATCCATGACCTTCCCAGGCCGGTCTTCTCAGCCAGGACGTCCCCGTAACGGGAGAGGCCCATCCCCGAATAGACAATCAGCGCCGTGCAGGCCAGGAACCCGGCCCAGGTATACATAACTTTCTCCCCTTCACATAATTCCGGATCTCAGGAACGCGCCCGGCGGCGGAAAAATTTCTCAATCTCCACGGCAATGAAGATCAGAGAGGAAAGGGCCAGACATGAAACGATTTCGCCGACTGTGAGGGGGTCCGTCTTGAAGATCCTGTTGAAGACCGGGACATAAATGATAATCATCTGAAAAGCAAAGGCCATGGCCACAGCCCCAAGGAGGGGTTTATTCGAGAAAACCCCCTGGTGGAACAGCGATTCGCGTTCCGAGCGGATTGCCATGACATGGCTCAGCTGGGCAAAGCACAGCGTGGTGAACACAAGCGTCTGCCAGTGGTCCAGGGAATGGGACAGCGACCAGACCTGGAGGTAGATCACGATTATGGCCATGAGGAATCCCACCCAGATGACATGCCTGCCCAGGCCGTAGGCAAAAATGCTTTCGCGCGGGTTGCGCGGCGGCCTTTGCATGATGTTTTCCTCCGCGGGCTCCACCGAGAGGGCCAGGGCGGGAAGGCTGTCCGTAACGAGGTTCACCCAGAGGATCTGGATAGGCAGCAGCGGCAGGGGATAACCCAACAGAGGCGGGACGAAAAGTACCCAGATCTCGGCGGAATTCGTGGTCAGCAGGTATTTTATAAATTTCCGGATATTGTCGTAAATTTTGCGGCCCTCCCGCACTGCCCTGACTATCGAGGCGAAATTGTCGTCGAGGAGGATCATGTGGGACGACTCTTTGGACACGTCGGTCCCGGTGATCCCCATGGCGACCCCGATATCGGCCCTCTTGAGCGCGGGCGCATCGTTCACCCCGTCGCCCGTCATGGCGACAATGTGCCCCTTGTCCTGGAGGGCCTGGACAATCTTGATCTTCTGCTCGGGGACAACGCGGGCGTAAACGGTCACGTCCTCGACCGCCGCTTCGAATACTTCCATTGAAATCTTGTCCAGTTCCGGGCCGGAGATCACGGTCCCGGACTGGTCAAGCAGGCCTATGCGCCCGGCAATTGCGCGCGCCGTGACGGGATGGTCGCCTGTAATCATTACCGGCCGGATCCCTGCCGTCTTACACATCCGGATGGAATCAGGGATTTCCGGCCGGGGGGGGTCCATCATGCCCACCAGGCCCAGGATGGTCAGGCCCGCTTCGACCTGGACGGGGTCGAGCGAGCCGGGCAGCGCTTCCCATTTCCTCATAGCGATGCAGAGCACTCTCAATCCGCCGGCCGACATTGATTCGTTAGCTGTTTCTATTTCAGACCGGTCCAGGGTCTTGAGTCCCCGGGCGGTCAAGACGTCTTCAGATTTCCCCAGCAGTGAGTCCACGGCCCCTTTGGTATACTGGATTATGCCTTCAGGCCCCCGGTGGAACGTGGTCATGCATTTTCTCTCCGAATCAAAAGGGATCTCGGCGATCCTGGGATATTCCTTTTCCAGCTCCGTTTTTTCAAACCCGCGGGCGGCTGCGGATTCCAGCAGAGCGGTCTCGGTCGGGTCCCCTGCCGCCCGACCTTCCGAATCCCGGAACGAGTCGTTATTGAGGGCCATGGCCTGAAAGAGCATCCCGGCCCCGTATATATCCTGCTTCCGTCCAATATCGACGGCGCTGCCGTCAAAGAAGAGTTTTTCAACGCTCATCCTGTTGAGTGTCAGTGTCCCGGTCTTGTCGGAACAGATGTAAGTGACGGCGCCGAGTGTCTCCACGGCAGGCAGTTTCCGGATGAGCACATTTTGCCTGACCATCTTTCGCGCCCCGAGGGCAAGCGAGATCGTGATGACGGCCGGCAGCGCCTCGGGGATTGCGGCGACTGCAAGCGATACGGCAGTGAGCAGCATTAACAGGGGCGGCTCTCCCCGGAGGACCCCCAATATGAAGATGAAGGCGCAGATAGCCAGGACGGCGACGGCGAGCCTTTTGCCGAAAACCGTAAGCTTTCTCTGCAGGGGCGTCTTCTGCTCGGGCTCGGCCTGCAGCAGGGCGGCTATTTTGCCGAGTTCCGTGTTCATTCCGGTGCCGGTGACCACGGCCCGCCCCCGTCCGTAAGTTACCACGGTGCCCTTGTAAGCCATGTTCGTGCGGTCGCTTACGGGCATATCTCCTTCAATCAGCGGTCCCGTCTCCTTTTCCACCGGGACGGACTCTCCCGTCAGGGCTGCTTCATCGATCCTCAGGTTGTAGGATTCCATAAGCCTCAGATCGGCGGGGATTATCGCCCCGGCCTCCAGCAGGATGACATCGCCGGGCACCAGGAGGGTTTCTTTGAGCCTGGCAATCTTCCCATCCCTCAAGACAATGCTCTCGGGGAGGGCCAGCCTCTTCAGGGCGGCCATGGCCTTATCGGCCCGGTACTCCTGGACAAATCCTATTGCGGCGTTAATCAGCAGAATTACGAGGATCGCGGCG
>CAZKYN010000204.1:0-6004 GCA_964556675.1 uncultured Syntrophaceae bacterium | reverse complement strand
AATAAGAAAGCCAGGAGGAAATCGACCGCCCATGATGCGAATAAAGTCCTGCCAAAAAGCGTCAGCGGATAAAAAAACAGCAGCCACTCTGCCGTGATGTCCCCCAGCGTGCAGCCGCTTCCGCAGTGAGTTGCCCCGATGCCGACGCTTTGCCAGAAAGGCTTCTGTTTCTTGCGCCCGCTTTTTGTTCCCGGATTGGCCCCCCTTTCAGGCATGCGCCCGGATTTTATATAAAACCAGAGTCCCAGCGGCCCCGAATAAAGGGCCGTCAGCGGCCAGACGACATTCATTATCCACATCCGCTGCTTCCGGCCCGAGGCAAGATCGAATATGACGGCAACTGCGCAGGTGAAAGACAGCAGGAGCGAAAATATGGAAATGTATGCGAGAGCGCCCATTCGACCGATCACAATTTGTTTTCTTCCAATATTGCATTAAGATGGTTTCATTGCAAAGCGGGGCGGAAATGCCGTCGATATCCGGTTCCTCAAGGCACATCACAATTCATGTCGCAATGATCGCCAAACCGGTGATCGCCGACTCCAAATTTGGCCGCTGGTTTTATTA
The DNA here is from genome assembly GCA_964556675.1 of uncultured Syntrophaceae bacterium. Taxonomy (GTDB): domain Bacteria; phylum Desulfobacterota; class Syntrophia; order Syntrophales; family UBA4778; genus JBDKTK01. Next base: position 5,437 of record CAZKYN010000204.1, on the reverse strand, counting down.
CGGGCAGTTCGGCCATGTTCTCCGAAGGCATTCACCCGGCAGCCTTGGAACTATGCCCCTGATATTTTGCCATGCCGGCCGAAGGCTGTTCGCTGCAGAACGCAGTCCTGGGATTCATTAAAAGCAAGCGGCGCAGCAGCTCTGGAGCGCCTTCCGGGCCGGCAGGGACCCGCCGGTTTATACGATTGTTGCGGAGGACGCCTCCGCCCTGGCGGGGCGGCCGGGAAATTCTATAAATGCTTGAGGATACCGCGAAAGCCCGATTGTGATTTCCGCCGCTTTGGCCTAAGCTTACTTTGATTTCTCCTGCGGAATTTTTGAATGCACATCCGAAGCCTGATGGGGAGCTTACGATATATTCTGTCATTATTTGAATATATTTATAATTCCTGATTGCCATTTAGCAACGCTTTTGCTATACAAAAAAGTGTAAGTTCTTCGCAAGTGCAGACCACGTAAGGATCTTAACCTTTCCGGACTGACCTCTCCCTCAACCCTGAGCGCTTTACTGCAATTGTTTTTTCCCCATCGATACAGTCCGGGCTTATTCCCGAAAGGAGGAAATCATGGGACACTGTCCTGAATGCGGTTTCAGGTTAACGCCTGGATCGCGAGCTTGTCCACACTGCGGAAACAGGAATTTCCAGATGACGTTGCGCGTCTTTTGGGACGACTGCGACCGGTGCGGAAACGGATCCGCATCGCAAGGCGCAAACGACGGACCATGTCCGGCCTGCTCGGGGAAGGGGTTCCGCGAATACCGGGTCACGAAAGATGCCCGGGACGGTTCCCTCTGGTGCGAGCGGTTCGATTCGGTCCTGCGGAAATTTTATCACGCCCCGGTATTTGACCCGACATTTTAGAAGGGAAGGACGGCAATGAAGAGGTTGGTCTTTTTTATTCTGCCGATCCTGGCGATCGCCTCGATAATTTTCGCGGGGTTCGGCATGTATCAGGCCCGTACAGTGGAAAACGACCTGCTCGACGAGATAAAGCTGAAGGCGGCGACAGTCGCTGAAAGCATGGACCTGTCGGCTGCCCATATCCTCATCTCCGAAAACCAGAGGGATGCCAACAGGCTTGTCGAGCGCTTCAAGGCAAAGGAGCTGCAGGGCTGCGTTCTTTACGACGACAAGGGCGAAATCGTCGCTATAACGCAGAGGATCTCCGAATGGAAAGAGGGATTCGAAAAGGGCCTGAAGGAAATCCTGCAGAGCCGCAGACCGCAGGGAAAGCTCATAAACTTCAAGGATTATCCGGCCTACAGCTATATCCATCCCGTCCTCGACGATGCGGGCGGCATCCTCGGCCTCGTGGAGATTATTTACGATATATCTCCAGTGCACTCGAAGCTGGCCGAAATATGGAGGAACACGACCCTTTCACTGGGAGTATTCCTGGTTTCAATCCTTGCCGTCTCGCTGTTTGCGCACCAGAGGCTTTATGTCGCGCCGGTAAAACGGCTCACTCACTGGTTCGAGAACTTTCAAAAGGGCCGGACCGACACGGCGGCGCCCTCGCTCCGGGACGGCGAGCTGGGGAAGCTGGCGGTTGAGGTGGAGCAGGTGGCCCTGAGCCTAAGGGTGGCCCGCAAGTCCATAGTCGAGGAAGCGCAGGAGCGGGTTGAGCGCGACGAGCTCTGGACGGAAACAAGGCTCAAGGAGCTGGTTCAGGCCAAGTTCAACGAGAGTTCCCTTATTGTCGTTTCGAACCGGGAGCCCTATATCCATATCCTGCGCGAGGACGGGCAGGCCGAGTGCACCTGGCCGGCAAGCGGCGTGGTGACGGCAATCGACCCGGTGATGAAGGCATGCGGAGGCACCTGGATCGCCCATGGCAGCGGCAATGCCGACAGGCAGTTCGTCAACTCCCGCGACAAGCTGGGCGTGCCGCCCGGGAACGAGCAGTATATCCTCAAGCGTGTCTGGCTTACCAAGGGCGAGGAGGAAGGGTACTATTACGGCTTTGCCAACGAGGGGCTATGGCCGCTGTGCCATATCACGCACACACGGCCTGTATTCAAGGAAACCGACTGGCAGACCTACCGCGCCGTCAATGAAAAATTCGCCGTGAGCGTCCTGGAGGAAATGCCTTACAAGGACCCGATTGTCTTTATCCAGGATTATCATTACACGCTTCTGCCGAGGATGATAAAAGAGCGGCGTCCCGACGCCACCATCGCGCTCTTCTGGCACATACCCTGGCCCAACCCCGAGGTATTTTCCATCTGCCCCTACGGAAAGGAAGTCCTTGAAGGCATGCTCGGCTGCGACCTGATCGGCTTCCACGTGCAATGGCACTGCAATAATTTCATGGACACGGCAAACCGGCTGCTGGAATGCCGGGTTGATTCCGAGCGGTTCAGCGTCGTCCAGGGCGGGATGGAGACTCTGGTGCGGACATATCCCATCAGCGTCGACCAGAACCTTTTCGGGGCCGATGACGAGCGCATCGATATCCAGAAAAAGAAAATAATCCGCAAGCTCAGCCTCGAAGGGAAAATAGTCGCCCTGGGTGTGGAGCGGATAGATTACACAAAGGGGATAGTCGAGCGGATGCTCGCCATCGACAGGTTCCTGGAGAAGTACCCGGAGTACCAGAAGCGGTTTGTCTTTGTCCAGATAGCCTCGCCCAGCCGCACGCACATAAAAAGGTACCACGACCTGATAGACGAAATAGACGAACTCGTCGAGCGCATAAACTGGAAGTATTCGGATGAAAACTGGAAACCCATCTGCCATTTCCCGCGCCAGTTCCCGCCCGAGGAAATCAGCCCTTATTACAAGCTGGCGGACATGTGCATCGTCAGTTCTCTGCACGACGGCATGAACCTGGTCGCCAAGGAGTTCATCTCCGCCCGGACGGACAACACGGGCGTGCTCATGCTGAGCCGGTTCACGGGAGCCGCGCGCGAGTTGACCGACGCCGTCCACATCAACCCCTATGCCATCGAGGAATTCGCCGACAGCATCCATTACGCCATCCGGATGCCTGAGGAGGAAAAGCGCCGCCGCATGCAGGCCATGCGGTCCCAGGTCATGCAGCAGAACATTTTCTCCTGGGCCGGCAGCATCATCTCGGACCTGGCTGCGGTTAAGGAGAGGAACGTCTTCCGTGGCCAGAACACCGAAATTTCAGTAGCGCAGCAGGAGAGAATATAGAATAACGCCCCGTTTCATGTCCCTTCTCCTGCTTTTGTTCAACTACGAAAAATAAAAAGGCCGGACTTTCGTGTCCGGCCTTCCATGTCATTGCAGTTCCACTCCCTGGCGTTTCATTTCATCGGTCATGCCCTGGGAAAATCCGGGGATATTGTCAAAAATCGCTCCAGTCCTCAAAATCTCCGTGCTCATTTCAATATTGGACTATCATCTCCGCCCGCCTCCGGCCGATGCCGGGCGGCTTGGCGACATCGTCAACGCTCGCGCTGTTAAGGTTGATTTTTTTTTGCCGTTCCGGAGCGTTCCATCAGGACCCTTCTTAATTTGAATTATGCTGCCGCTGAAATTGAAAATGGCTTTCCGGTAACGGAGGGTTTCCTGGAAAAACTTACATATCGCAGTTCCGGCAAAGGGAGAAGAATCCGAAGTCGCGTCTCTTGTGGGCCTCCTTCACCGCTGCAAGGTATTGATGGTTCCAGAGCTCTTCGAGCGGGCGCTCGCGGATATTGCCGAAGGAGAATGCGCCGTCGATATCCCGGGAGCAGACGGTAACGTCGCCGTTCCAATACACTATCATCCTCTCCCAAAGGTTGGAGCAGGTCTTGTTTCTGATTATATCGGCGGGGCCGCCGTACATGAAATCCGAGTAGGCCTTGCATATCCCGACGGCGCGCGCATGGTCGACCCTGCCTTTCCAGAAATCCAGGAAATCCTCTTTTTCATGGATATTTTCAGGCAGGGTGTAAAAGATAGTTTCGATTACGGGTCCGTTGAGGCCCAATTCTTCGCGGCGCCTCAAAAGCTCGTAGATATTGGCCAGCACCGTCCGGCGGCGCACCCCCCGCATTACTTTTTCGTGGACCGGCTCCGAATGGCCCAGGACGGAGAAGACGAAATAATCGGAGCTGTCCAGGCCCGCGGAAAGGATATCGTCGATTTTCCCGGGGTCCAGGGGCATGCCGTTTGTGGTCAGATGCACCGCCAGGCCCTGCGATTTGGTGTAGCGGACCATCTCCACGATCCGGGGGTGCAGCAGCGGTTCGCCGTTCATGAAGAGGTGGATTATCGGCACCCCCAGCGACTTCGCCTGGTCGATGATATCGCGGAAAAGCGCGATGTCCATGAATCCGCGCCCGCGAGTGATCCGCTCGTTTGAACAGCATATGCACCGGGCGTTGCAGAAGTTCGTGGGCTCGACCTGGATGCTGGGCGGGACTCGCCGGTCAGGGAATCTGCCCATGAGCCTGGGTAAGAGGAAGGCGGCCTTTTTCAAAAAGATCCGGGCGTCCCCGGCCGATTTGATAAACTTGATTTCCTCAACCGCATATTTCAGCCTGCTGCTCAGCATGATTAAATTTCCTGAAATGCACTGACCTGATGTTCCTTTTCGGCCCGGCACGCGCCTGCCGTTTAATTAAGTTTTTGCCACATTCATTCGGAATTCAATCGGTGGGCTTCTGAGATTCAAAATACAATATTCTTACAGCAGCCGGCGAGCTCTTGAAATTAAGGTATTTCGAATAAGGCCCTGCGGAGGGTCCCGATGGCTTTTTCCTTTGCCCGTCCCTATGCTGGTTGAAAAATTTCGGGGTAAAATTGGTGCAGGTCTTTCAAAACAGCCGGCGGAAAATGATCAGGCAGTTGCCCGGTTATGTGATAGGGGCAGCGGCCCTTGTCTGGGTGTTCCATGACGTGGACGTCCGGGGGATTGCGGAGCGGATGCTTTCGCTCGACTGGGGCTGGGTGGGGCTTGCGCTGGGCCTGGATATGATTAGCTATGTCTGCCGGGGCCTGAGGTGGCGCGTCCTGCTGTCGCCCGTCGGCAGGGTCTCCCTTTTCCGGGCCACGCAGGCCGTGTATGCCGGGCAATTTGCAAACCAGGTTTTTCCGATGCGCCTCGGCGAGGTTATTCGGGCCCGAATAGTCTCAAGCTGGCTCTCCACTGATTTTGCCCGGGTCCTGCCTTCCGTGGTGGTTGAACGGCTGATGGAGGGGGCCTGGTCCATGGTCGCGCTTGCTTTGATTTTTGCCGTAATGCCCCTGCCGAAGATCCTGGAGAAAGCGGGGACGGTCCTCGGAATCGTCATAGCGGGGGCCGCGGCCCTGGTTATTTACATTCTTGTGAAAAGGAGAAGGATAGCCGAATTGGACGAGGCCCAGACAAAGTTCACCTGGCGCTCCCGGCTGACCGGTTTTGTCAAAAAGTCATCCGATGAGCTGGGCCGGATCGGGTTCAGCGGCATATCCGTGGCCGCTTTCGGATTGTCGCTCGCATT
>CAZKYN010000203.1:0-6021 GCA_964556675.1 uncultured Syntrophaceae bacterium | reverse complement strand
AGGGGACGAAGGAAGCGGAAATAATGACGATCGGCAGGTACCTGCTGAATAAATAAAAGAAAACTGCAAGGGCGGCAAGTCCCTTGGTCAGGTGTTAATCCTCCTTTTGGTTGAGGGCAGCCGGGAGCCTCGGCGCAAGCGGAATCCCGGTTTCTAAAAATCCGTCGGACCCCAAAGATCAAAAAGGGACCGCCTGAATGGCCTGTCTCTTTTTGACTTATTTTCAATTGTACTAAGAAAGTATTTGCGACCGTATACGAATATTACGGTAAATACCCACCCCTGAATTCATTATCCTGGAATCGCGTTTTGAGAATTCGCCTTATATCCTTCTCTTCAATGCTGCAGTAACATGTTACCAAACATTTAATCGCTTAAGGCCGAATAATAAAGAAAGAGAGGCGATTTATGTTACCCCCGGTAAAAGAAATCAGGATGGTCTGCACCGACCATCGGGAGACTACATTTCACATCGAGGGACGAGAGATAGCGCCCTACACCAACTTCACCCTTGCACAGTCGTGGTATTCCGCTCGCCGGCTTACCCCGAAATGCAAAGCGGCGATGGAATGGATTTTAAAAAACAGATTATATTATTTCGGGTAGTCTCCCTTAAAATGCATGCCCGCCGATTATAAGATTCCTGGAATCTTATTCAGAGGGCGATCCTTGTCCCGGCCCCCGAAGGGCAGAACCGGGCTATTGCTAAAAGTTGCTAAATCGAATTGATTTCATTCATCATTCCGGGATAGCGGTAAATCGTGTTTGATTACCTCCTCCTTTTAGATGTTCCATCAGGTTGCCCGGGAGCCGTCGGCTCCCGGGTTTTTTTTGCGAACGGGATATTTACTGAGCGGTTCTGATGTTCAGGAATGGTCTTATGATCTCGTTATCTCGGGATCATTTTTCTTCATCAATGGTGGAAACAACCGAGCGCAAAGCTGGGCGTATAGCCCGACTCAATGTTCTTCAAAACCCGGTCAAGGTATATCCGGATATAGTTCAGGCCATGGACTTCCCCGCGATATCGTGTCCCCGCGGACAAAAGCCGGTTATCTGCCCACCCCGGCTTTGCGCAGCGTGGGAATCTGGACCCCGTTGTCCCGTGCAGCATCGAGAATCGACCCTCCAGACTGAAAGTCATATCGCCCATAATTTCCTCCTTTTATATGCGGAGGAAAATTGCGGAACTATATATGTCACAAATGACATAGTCGGTCTGTTAAATACAAGAGCCCGTCCGTCCTGTCAAAGCATTTTCCCCGCATGACCGCCGTTTAACTTGATTATCGGTAATTCGCTGTGTTAAAAGTCTCTCTGATTTCATGATCTTACTTTCATTGAGGAACGGAGCATGACCCTGGAAATCAAATATAAGATCTGGCTGGAGGCAAACGGCCGCGTCGTATTCGGCCAGGGGCGCCGGGAACTGCTGGAGGCCATAGAGGAGAACAGGAGCCTCAATGCCGCGGCCAAGAAATTGAATATGTCTTACCGGGCGGCGTGGGGCAGGCTCAGGGCCTCCGAGGAGCGCCTGGGGATCAAGCTGGTGGACCACGTTGCGGGCGAGGCAATGCATCTGACAAAGGAGGCCAGGACTCTCCTGGCGGAATTCAAGGCCCTGGAAGAGCAGATGAAGATCATGGTCATGAAGGCCGGCGCGAAACTGAACCAGTTCGGCTCCGACAGGCCCAAGTCCGGTCCCTCTCCAAAAAACCTTCCCAGGACCAAGTAAGAGCATTTCCTGCGGCGCGTGCTGTGTTGAGTTGCAGGGGGGCTTCAAAATTTCGGGTTTTCGCGGCTCATTGTGATAAACCGGCTTTCCTATTATACTGGCGACAGGCTTTGAAACTCCGGCCCTTACAAGTTTGAAAGGCTGCGGCTATGCGTGTTTACATCGGCTTTGATGATACTGATACCCTTGAATCCGACCGGGGGACGGGGAAACTGGCCCGCTGGTTTGAAAAGGAGATTCCGGCGGGATGCCGGCCCTGGGGCGTGGTGCGTCAGCAGCTCCTGGTAGACCCGGCTATCCCTTATACTTCGCATAACAGCTCTGCCTGCGCGGTTGTGGACTGCGCCGACCGGTCCGCGCTGAAATTGCTTATAGAGAGGGCAATTGCCCACATAGAGAGATATTCATTCCCGGGAAGCGACCCGGGTTTGTGTGTAGCTGCTGAAGACGACCCCTGCCTGCCCGGCCTTGTGCGTTTCGGCTTTGCCTGCACGGCCGAGGTCATGACCAGGGCGGATGCCATTAAAGCCGCTGGTGGAGGCCACTTGTCGGGCCATGGGGGGACGAATGACGGGGTCATAGGCGCGGCGGCGGCTGTGGGCCTGACAGCCCATGGGTGGAGCGGAAGGTTTATCGAATTCGGTGGATTGCGCGATTTCCCCCCCATCGTCTCTGTCGCGGCTTTGGCGAAAGCAGGCATTCGCGTTATATCCCTGGACAGGAATGCCCGGGTGCCGGCCCGAGGAGATTTGATTGAAGCTTATGGATGGTTGAGGCCACGGCTGCTCGGCGGCCGTGCCGTCCTGCTGGTCAACGAAAAAGGGGAAGGCGAGTGTTTGTGGGAATCCATCGGCAGGAAACGAAGCGCAAGGACAAAGGAGGTACAATAAAATGGCGGGCAAAATTTTTTACCGGGAACGGCAGAAGGTGACGGAAGGCAAGAAGCAGCCGCGGTTCATGCTCGTTGCAGTGGCCGACCTCAATTTGAAGGTCTACGGCAAGCACCTGAGGAGGAGCGAGCTGGACCAGATTGCATCGTCCGTGGGCGCGGAGCTTGTCCTGCTTTCGCACGGCGACAAAAAGTACAAGGATGATGAAGTCGAGGTAAAGGACTGACCTTTAAAACAATTTCTCCAGGACAGGGCAGGGCTGCAACATGACACTTGTGAGAGAGCGGGACGGAAAGCGTTTGCATGTGAAAAGCAAGCTCATGGGCGAAAGCCTGGTGAGCAAGTCTTTAATGGACGGTTTGCCGGCAGCCCCCCAGAAAAAACTTTATCCCGACGTGAATATACTGAAAATCGGCGGCCAGTCGATCTGCGACCGGGGCAGGAAAGCGCTCCCCGCCGTTGTCGACGAAATTGCGGAGAACAAGGCCGAACACAAGATGCTCATAACGACGGGTGGCGGAACGAGGAGCCGCCATATCTACGCCATCGGCCTCGAGCTTGGGATGCCGACCGGCATCCTGGCCAAATTCGGCAACTCCGTCTCCGAGCAGAACGCGCTGCTCGTCACTATGCTCCTTGCGCCTCATGGCGGGATCAAGATCGGGCATGATGAAATAGTCAAGCTGACGAGCTATTTCGTGCAGGGCTGCATCCCCGTCATGCACGGCATGCCGCCTTATGAATACTTTGCCATCCCCCCGGCCAAAGGCCGCATACCTCTGCACCGCACCGATTTCGGCACCATCATTATGGCGGACCTGATCGGAGCCCGGAGCTGCATTTTCATCAAGGACGAGCGCGGCCTGTATACGGGCGACCCCAAGAAGAACCGGAATGAAGAGTTCATTTCGGAGATCGGAGCCCGGACTCTCATGAAAAAAGACCTCGACGACCTGATCATCGAGCGCCCGTGCCTGGAAATACTCCAGAACAGCGAGGTGCTCGAGCGGATCAGCATAATCAACGGACTGGAAAAGGGCAATGTCACCCGTGCCCTTAACGGCGAGCCTGCGGGGACTGTTATCTACAAAGAATAGTATTTCTTGTTTGTTCCCCTTTTGTTTTGTTCTGATCGAAGCAGGAGAATTCAGCATGGATAACCCGGAGATGGCAGGCAAGGTGCAGGACGCCATGCGGGCATACGGCGCCTGGTGCGAGATGAAGGCGCGTGAGGGCTGGGGCAGGGAACAGCTGATCGAGTACCAGGACAAGCAGCTCGCCCGGCTCGTCCGGCATGCCTGCGCCAAGTCCCCTTTCTACCGCGAGCTTTATAAAGGGATCGATCTCAGCGGACCGATAAGGCTGCAGGACCTGCCGATAGTCACAAAAAAGAGCATAATGGAGAACTTCGACCGGGTCGTCACCGACCCGAAAGTCAATCTCGCCTCCGTGTACACCCATATCGACCATATTAAAGCCGACGAACTCTATGCCGGCGAATACCGGGTCCTGACTACAGCGGGGACCAGCGGTTTTCGGGGGGTGTTCCTTTACGACGACCTGACCTGGAGCACGCTGCTGGCGGCCGTCATGAGGGTGGGCAGCTTCATGGGCATCTCGCCGCTGAGGCCGTTGCGGATAACTGCGATCGGCGGGTCCAGTCCCGTCCACCTGAGCTTCCGGCGCGCCGAGGCCATGGATTTCGGCCTCCACAAGGTGCAGCGCCTGGTGGTGACCACTCCTGTCGAGCAGCTCGTTGCCGCCATGAACGGCTTTCAGCCTCATTACATCCATGCTTATCCTTCCATAGCCGCGCTCCTGGCGGAAGAGCAGCTCGAAGGCAGGCTCAGGATCGAGCCGGAATTCCTGCTGACAGGGGCCGAACTCGTCACGGAAGCAATGCGCGACACCATCCGCGAGGCGTGGGGGATTGCTCCCTTCGAATCGTACAGCTCGACCGAAGGCATGCTGGCCGCCGAATGCGGCCGCCACCGGGGGCTCCACCTGTTCGAAGATCTCCTTATCGCCGAGGTGGTGGATGTGGAATACCGCCCGGTCCCCGATGGAATCCCCGGGGCGAAGGTACTCCTCACAAATTTTTTCCAGTACAGGGAGCCCCTCATCCGTTACGAGATTTCCGACATGATCACCATCGATCCGGAGCCGTGCGGCTGCGGGCGGCCGTTCCGCCTGATCAAGTCGATATCGGGCCGCCTTGACGATGTCTTCTACCTGGAGGGGATTTCCGGAGGGACCGTTCCCTTCCATCCCATGAACTTCCATTTCTTTCTGACGACCTTCCCGGGAATCAGGGAGTATCGTGTCATCATGGGAGATGAAGATATTACGATCGTCGTCTCCACCCGGGGCGAGTGGGGCCCCGCCGCTGAGGAGGAGCTCCGGCAGATATTCATGAAGAAGTTTGCGGAGATGAAGATCAGGCCCCCCGTCCTGCGAATCAGCAGGGTCGATTCAATAAGGAGGGACGACAGGCACATGGGGAAACTGGTCTTGATCGAAAAGGGGGGGAGGGGCCGGTCTGAATAATCCCGCATACCCATGAAAGGAGATGAAGGTGATCAGCCTGCTCATTTGACGGCATTGGCCGCCGGAATCGTCGCCTGGCGCTGATCAGGAAAAGATGCCCCGCGATCAGCGCTGAAGAGCCGGCGATTACCATATTCCTTTATATCATCCTCGTGCTCCTCTTTACGGAGCCCGTCGTGGATTATCTGTTTAAAAAACCTGTCGGACTGACCGGTCTGCCGAAATCCGGCTTCAATATCCAGACCGTTAAAACCGACCGTTAAAAAAGAAAGGCAGGGACGGGCCCTGCCTTTATTCAAACATGTCTGAATACCTCTAAACAGGTTTTAAAATTTCCTCCTGACGCCTGCGATCCCCAGGAGGCCCATTCCCAGGAGCAGCATGGTGGCGGGTTCGGGGACCTGGTTATGGAGCGGGATCGACGTTTCGATCATCATGTTTGATTCCGTGGTGTGGCGCTCCGCGAAGAAGAAATCGAAATTGTATGTATTGCCCGGGGTCAAGCCCATCGTATCCAGGTACGCGGTTCTGCTCAACGCGCTGTGGATCCCGCCCAGGTCAATGACAAGCTGGTTGTTGATGAACACCCAGACGTCGTCATCGCCGGTGAAGCTGAAGGTCTGTCCGGCCTGGTAGGTGAAGGTGGTATGTATTTCATATGTAAAATGGTAATTGTGTCCGGGGATTCCGGTATTGAGCAGTTGTCCGTCGATTGGGAAAAATGCCGAATTCGTATACCTGTAAACGCTGGGCTGCGCCACGGAATTTACCAGGGTGAGCGCGTACTGCTGCGAATTGGATGAGCCATGATACCACTGATAGAAATTATCTGCCCCGTGGACCGACCCG
>CAZKYN010000202.1:0-6078 GCA_964556675.1 uncultured Syntrophaceae bacterium | reverse complement strand
AATATAATTTGATCAGGCCCATGGTCTTCAGGGTGGATTCAAATTTAAGCGGGCCGATCCGGGTATTATTCCAGACCAGGTTTCCGCTGTTAGCCTGAACGTATACGTAGCCCAGGACAAATCCCATGTACGCTAATATTGCATACGGCAGGTACCCTTCCCCTAAACGGACCAGCACCGCGACGAGCACAAGGGGTATCGTTACGGCCAGTGTGATCAGGCCCGAAGCGGCATAGATGTTGAAGAATTGCCTTCCCGTAGCCGTAAAAATTCCCTTCCTGCCGCCATAAGACGTATGCCCGATGAGGAATCCCTTCAGGCGCTTCATCCACCAGGGAAACATTATGGAAAAAATCAGGAATAATATGCCGCTAAATGCCGGCTGCGAGAAGATAATATTTACCAGTACCATGAGCGGGATCAGTCCCCAGGAATAGAGCGCCTTTGCCGCGTCCAGATAACCGCCGTCAAAATGGAAAGTCATGTTCCTGAATGCCGAGTAGCGGGCGTTGAAAGCAGAGGAGCAGCTGATCATCCAGGGGGCGGCAATCAATCCCGCAACCAGGACAAAAGGCATTAAAGAGGGGATGAAGTGACTGGCTGCGTAATAAAACAGGAAACCTGTTGCCGCGAGTATCCGGCCCTTGAGGATGGGGAGCGGCCGGCCCAGGTACTGGAAGGGCGTGCCGTCCAGTGTCGTATGGGAATATATGTATCTTTTCTTGCGGACCTTGGCCCATGCCGAAAAAATGCCGAACGTGATAAAGGTGAGGCAAAGGTTGACTATCCAGATGCGGAAGTACTCCCGCGCTGAACCGCGGAACTGGAGGACAAGATCGGTTGCCCGGGGCAAGGATCGCGGGACCTCGGGCGCAAGCGATTCGGCGATGCCGTACTCCGCTTGTGATCCGCTGCCCGCACTATCTGATTGGTAAGCCATATCGTTGCAATCTGGTATCTGGAAATATTTGTGATTCAAATACAAATTGGCACGAAAAGCTGAAAACCAGACGTTTGCTTATTGAATATCCGGGTACAGGTCAAGCAATAATTTCAGAGGCGGAGAATACCGGTTTACAATTTTGCCTGTGATAGGGTACAAAGGTCCTGGGAACGGCAGGCACTCTGTTCAAGAAACTGGAATGCAAATAAGCATGAATAAAGAGAGGACAAAGCCATACGATTATATCCTCATTGCTTTCGCCGTGGCGGCTTTGCTGTTTGCATGCAGCTGCGCCGGCATGTATGGAGGATGCCTGGCCAGGTCAAGTTTCGAGGAAGCCGACAGGTTGTTCCACCAGGGGGAATATGAGGCCTCCCTGGGCAAATACAGGCAGATTATGGATAAATATCCGGCTGCGGCGGACAGGGCGCTTTTCGAAATGGGTATTATTTATTCCTATGCAGGGAACGAGCAAAAGAATTATCAGAAATCCCTGCAGATTTTCGGGAAGCTTGTAAAGGAACACCCCGGCAGCCTCTACAGACAGAACAGCGAGGTCATGATTTCACAGATCAGCAACGTCCTGGCCGGGGGAAAGATGATCAAAATGCAGCAGGCGCGCATCGAGGATTTGGAGCGGCAGTCCAGGGGCAAAAGCAGCGATATCCTTACCAAACAAAACGAAATTGAATCGCTCAAGCAAGACGTAGCAAACAAGCAGAATGAAATTGCCGCGCTTCAGAAAAAAATCGCGGCCCTGGAATTGAAAATTTTTTCAGTCGGGCATGGACACGCGGACAAGATTTTGATAGAAAAGAAAGAAAGGCGTTTGACCTTGCTGGCTAAGGGAAAAGCGCTCAAGACGTACAGGGTGGCTCTGGGTCAGAACCCGGTCGGCCCGAAAGAAAGGCAGGGCGACAACAAGACCCCCGAGGGGATCTACACAATCGATTCCCGGAACAGGGGCAGTATTTATCATATATCCCTGCGCATTTCTTACCCAAACGAAGCGGACAAGAGGCGGGCCAGGGAGCTTGGCGCTCCCCCGGGCGGGGACATCATGATCCACGGCCTGAAAAAGACCTTTTCGGAAATAGGCAAGTTCCACACAGCGCGTGACTGGACGAACGGATGCATTGCCGTTACCGATCAGGAAATAGAGGAAATCGACAGGCTAGTGCCGAACGGCACGGTTGTCGAGATAAGGCCATAGAAGGAAGCGTACTAGCTTATAGCGCTTAGCGCCGGATCCCGTTTATCTTCCTGTTTCACCTCGTTTTCTCCTCCTGTTGTGAGCGGGCGCACTTCATTAAATCCAAAAAACTTTTAGACAGAATTCATTGAGTATTCATGAAACAGGGCACGATTGCTCTCTCCGCGGGACCAGGCCTGCGCGTCGATTTGTTCGCGCATCGCAAAACAGTTTTAAAATTTTGTTCAGCAACAAAGATATGATCAATGCCCAGACACTCGATCTGATTCCGTCCCGCAGCTTTCGCTTCGCAATCCTCCCGGTATTGATCTTGTTTCTTAACGGATGCGCCCTGATGAGAAACCTTCAGGTGGAATCGTGGCCGTTCGCGGCCGCTCCCCGGGCAAAAATCGAAAAGAACTATTTTTCGATTTCAGGCGATGACGATGTAATCGGCCGGATTGCGTCGGTGCGGGTCCAGAAGGGGGACACGCTGCCGGACATCGCCAGGCATTTCGGCCTGGGGGTCAATGAAATCAGCGCGGCAAACCCGGGAGTGGATATCTGGGCTCCAGAATCCGGTGAGCGCATTGTATTGCCCCTGATGTTCATCCTGCCGGATGCCCCCCGGAGAGGGATCGTGATCAATCTCGCCGCCATGAGGCTTTTTCAATATAAAAAAGGCGGAGGGTCCCTGACCGTAGCAACTTACCCCGTGGGAGTAGGCACAGTGGAACGGCCCACCCCCATGGGCCAGACATATGTAATGCGCAAAGTGACGCGGCCGGTTTGGCATGTGCCGGCCTCGATTGCAGAGGACCACCGCCGCAAGGGAGACCCCCTGCCTTCGCAAGTCCCGCCGGGACCGGAAAACCCCCTGGGGGATTACGCGATGTACCTTAAGAAATCGAGCTATCTGATCCATGGGACGAACAAGCCGGCCAGCATCGGCCTGAGGGCGACCAATGGCTGCCTCAGGCTTTTCCCTGAAGACATCAAAAGGCTTTACGAAAGCACGCCCGTAAACAGTCCGGTCAATATTATTTATCAGCCTTATCTGGTGGGCCGGAGCGGCTCGGTTGTTTACCTGGAAATCCACGCGCCTCTGGAGAAAACCGACCGAGCCGAGCTGGAGAAGATGTTTGCGAAATTGAGAAAGATAGAAAAGGGAGCGGCCCGTCCGCTCGACTGGGACAAGGTCAACGCGGTCCTGGCCGAAGCGCGGGGAATCCCCGTGCCCGTATTCGATACAACCGGGGGAAGCAGGGAAAGAGCTGAAGAGACAGTGGAAGTCAGGCATCCTGAAAAATTGTACGGCAAGCCGGAAATCCCGGAAATTGCAGTGAATGCCTGGTATGTCCTGGCAGCCGACCTGCGCAGCGAGATGGAAGCCGTGAGACTTGCCGCGATCATAAACCATCAGGGCCCGCCTATCCCGGCCAGGGTGATATCGAAGGGCGAAACCTACCGCGTGATCGCCGGCCCTTTCAAGGACAGCGGCGGAGCCAGGGATGCCGCCAGGCGCCTGAAAATAGACCTGGAACTGGACGGGATCATGATTGCGCCTGACGGGAAGAGATAGTTGATTTTTCAAACCGGTTAAACGGTAATAAGAAAGGAGGTGAGTAGAGATGAAGAAGATTCTTTTGGTGATTTCTATTATGCTTGTTCTCTCTGTCGCTTTAGCGGGTTGTGCGACGACCCGCGACCTTGAAAAGGTGCAGGCGCAGGAGAAGCAGATCGATGCAAAAGCGGACCAGGCCCTGAAGGAGGCCCAGGAAGCCAAGGCAACGGCGGATGCGACAAAGGTGCAGGCCGATGAGGCCGCCACGAAGGCGGAGCAAGCCGCGGCACGCGCCGAAAATGCCGCCAAACTGGCGGAAGAAAGGGCGAAACAGGCGGAAGACAGAGCGAATGCGGCTGAGGACAGGTCGAAGAAGGCCAATGCCGCCTTCGAGAGGTCAATGAGGAAGTAGGCCGTAATTTCTATCGGCAAAAGATTAACATAAGGCAAACTGAATGAGAGCGGCAGCGTTTTATAACGCTGCCGTTTTTTATTCGCTCTTTTGCAGCGTTCCCGGCCCTCTTCTGTTGATTGTCCGTTGCGTGAGATGCATGAAATCCTGCGTTAAGGATAATTTTTGCCGTAACGAATAGGCGGTAAATCCGCTCTATCCTATGCCAATGCTGCGTTTGCGCGAATATTCCGTTGCACAATCCTGAAAAATCCTGTACAAACCTTCCGCTACTGATAGCGAGTTATTCTTCGTGGTACTGGGTAATCTTCTGTTTGCGCCTCCGCCGGTTTTTTTATTCATCCGGCCGGCAGTTTCCCTTCTGTTCCAAACCTCGGCGTCACGATTCATCATGGAAAGGGAAGGGCACCTATGATTTCACAGGACGCCTGGGACTACTTTGTCGATTCGCTCCAGAGGTCGATTCTTTTCTGGAACACCATCCGCAGGCGGGGGGATAACTTCCTGGAGCATTTTGTGGCCGGGCAGCCGCCGGTCCTCGCCTTTGATTACGAAATCATCCTGGACGGCAGCGGGCTTGAGCGGCCGGTCAATTTCGCTCTCGCAGAAATCCTGGACAGGAGAGAGGTTACGAGAGACCGGGAGAAGAAATCCGGGAATCTCAAAAGGCCGATTGTGATAATCGACCCTCGGGCGGGCCATGGGCCGGGCATCGGCGGCTCCAAGATAAATTCGGAAATCGGGGTCGCGCTGGATCAGGGCCATCCTGTCTACTTCATCCTGTTTTATACCTGCCCCGAACCGGGTCAGACGATTGCCGATGTCCTTTCTGCCGAAGCCGTCTTCATCGAGGAAGTCATCCGGCGCCATCCTGACAGCGGCCGGCCGGCAGTCCTGGGCAATTGCCAGGCGGGGTGGGCTGCGGCGCTGATGAGCGCGGATAATCCGGACCTGCTCGGCATCCTGGTGATGAACGGGGCGCCGCTCTCCTACTGGTCGGGGATTGAGGGCGTGAACCCGATGCGGTATTTTGGGGGGCTGTGCGGCGGCGCGTGGCTCACGGACTACTTGAGCGACCTCGGAAGCGGGGAATTCGACGGGGCCTGGCTTGTGCAGAATTTCGAGTTTCTGAACCCGGCCAATACCTTCTGGAAAAAGCAGTACAACCTTTATTCCCGCATTGACACGGAACAGGACCGCTACCTGGGATTCGAGAAATGGTGGGGCGGCTATTTCCTCATGGCCGCGGAAGAAATTCACTTCATAGTGGAAAACCTTTTCATCGGCAACAAGCTGGAAAAAAACCGGCTGGAGCTGCGGTCCGGAGAGTTCATCGATCTGCACAAAATCAAACATCCGCTTGTCGTGTTCTGCTCCCGGGGCGACAACATCACCCCGCCCCAGCAGGCGCTCGACTGGATTCCGCAAATCTATAAATCAGACCGGGAAATCCGGGAACTCAATAAAACAATAATTTACCTTATCCATGAAAATATCGGCCACCTGGGGATATTTGTTTCGGGCATGGTCGCAGCGAAAGAGCACAGGGAAATCATCGGCAATATCGAGACAATAAGAAAACTCCCGCCCGGGCTTTACGAGATGGTGATTTTCGAAACCGGGGGAGAGGACGGAAAAGTATTTCAGTCCCGATTTGAAAAAAGGACGATTGCCGGGTTGCTGGAGCATGTAGGCGGGATTGAGCGCGACAGGCATGGGGAACAGTTCGGAGATTTCCGGCGGGTTTACGATCTGTCCCGGTTCAACGAGCAATTGTACGAGAAGTTTTTTCGGCCCTGGATCAGGATGTTTGCTTTCGGCCTTATTTCAATTATGGCCAGACTGCTCCATCCGACCCGGGCCAGGTATTATCTTTTGTCATCTTCGAACCCGCTGCTGTGGCCTGCAGCGCTGGCGGCGCCGTTCGCGGTCAAATGCCGCAAGCCGGTCCCGAAGGAAAATCCTTA
>CAZKYN010000201.1:0-6140 GCA_964556675.1 uncultured Syntrophaceae bacterium | reverse complement strand
GGGGTATGCGATCACCGCTTCCTGGTTCAGATCGCCGATTAAGATAACCCCGATGAGCTATTCGACGGCAGCTATCACGATTTTTCCTCGTTTTCCCAGACCTGGCTGGACCACGCAAAAAGTTATGTCGATATGATAATCCCCCGGCTGGGTCTCGACGGCAATTCCTTCGTCCTGGAAATCGCGTCCAATGACGGATACCTCCTGAAGAATTTTGTCGAAAAAAAAATCCCCTGCCTGGGGATCGAGCCGGCTGCCAACACCGCGGCTGCGGCCCGGGAAAAGGGCATCGAAGTGATATCGGAATATTTCGGATTCGAATCGGCGGAAGAGATATGCCGGACCCGCGGGAAAGCGGACCTGATAATCGGCAACAATGTCTTTGCCCACGTCCCCGATATCAACGACTTCGTCGGGGGGCTCGCCCGGGCGCTGAACGACGAGGGCGTGATCACCCTGGAATTCCCCCACGTCCTGAACCTTGTCCGGCAGTCTCAGTTCGACACGATTTACCATGAGCATTTTTCATATTTCTCTTTGTTCTCGGTTATCGGTATATTCGAGAAATTCGGGTTGGAAGTGTTTGACGTGGAGGAATTGCCGACCCACGGCGGATCCCTTCGCGTTTACGGAAAGCACGGGGGAAGTCGCAGAGAAAACCACGGGGCCGGGCACGATTTAAACGATTGCAGTCAAGCTGCGGCCAGGGTCGCCGGGCTGCTGGAAAAAGAAACCGGGGCGGGCATCAATTCCCTCCCCTTCTACATGGAACTTGGGGCCAGAGCGGACAAGATTAAGAAAGACTTGCTCACTTTCCTTTCAGAACAGAAGGCAAGCGGCATGAAAGTGGCCGCATACGGCGCGGCCGCCAAGGGCAATACGCTCCTGAACTACTGCGGAATAAATCAAGACCTGCTGTCCTTCGCGGCCGACCTCTCCCCCCACAAGCAGGGCAAATACCTGCCGGGCAGCCGCATCC
Organism: uncultured Syntrophaceae bacterium; assembly: GCA_964556675.1. GTDB lineage: Bacteria > Desulfobacterota > Syntrophia > Syntrophales > UBA4778 > JBDKTK01. The sequence goes on along the minus strand of CAZKYN010000201.1, from coordinate 5,161 downwards.
CGGTGGTCGCGGAAGCGCGCATCAAGCAGGACAGACCCGATTACATTCTGATCCTGCCGTGGAATATCAAAGACGAGATAATGGCGCAACTGGAGTACATAAGGACATGGGGAGGAAAATTTGTAATCCCGATTCCTGAACTGCAGATAATTTGAATTGAACTTACGAACGCAATTCGGCCCGGCACTTGCCTATAGCCTCTGTCAGGTCCTGCCTTTCCGGATAGAAAAACCGGGCTTCTTCCAGTCCTTTCAACAGTGCGCTGATGTGGAAGGATTTGAGCTCGGGGAAACTATCTGATATTTCAACAATGGGATTGTTCCATTCGTGGTAATAGCAACCCCGGTTTATGAGAGCAATGGCCCTGTCGATTTCATACGTCATCTTCTGGCCAAATCTCGTCCGAAAACATGTCTTGACCTCGTTTATGAGAGAATTTTTATCGGCCACATCCGCTACCCATAAGTTGACGATATCGAGGTGATTATATGCAAGTCGGCAATGAGGGAGACTGATTCCTTCTTTAAATAATCCCGGGTCTATATCCGAAATCAGCTGCGCATTGCGCTCTTCATGCGAACGATAATTATAATTCCTGGTCAGTCTCCTTATGAATAAGGGCTCTTCAATTTGAATGATCTTGCCCAGAAGAGAAGTTTCTGCAAGCAAAACGGTATCACTGAATAGAGACGTGTTCCAGGATTTAAGTTTCTTCAAAATGGACAGTCTGAAGATTCCCAAAAAAGCGTTACACATGCCAAGTTCCCAGATGACTCGCCTGAACCTCTCCCTCGGGCTCTCCTGATCAGCATGGAGAAGGTCCTGGGCGATGCCCAGAAAGTTGGAATCCGCATCCAGGACTTTTGAACGGGAGTAGACAAGCGCTGCACAGGGATCATCCAGCAGAGGTTTCATGCATTTTCCGATGTATGATCCCTCTCTCAAATCATCATAAGTGGCGAACATAAAAAATTCCGAAGTGGCACGGCCCAATACCGAATGGAAATTGATCAACATCCCCATATTCTGATCAAAACGGTGATAGTTAACTCTTCCATCCTTCCGTTGATAAGATAAGCAGATTTCCCGGGTCTTGTCTGTAGAGTGATTGTCGGAGATAATAAGTTCAAAATCGCAGAAATCCTGAGATAATATTGATTCTATTGCCTGAGCGATATATTTCTCTCCATTATAAACAGGGAGGCCGATTGCAACCAGGGGCTTTGCTTTCGCGGTTCTTGAATTGACCTCGCGAGTTATAGCGGCAAGCTTTGTTTGGATCTCTTCCTGTGTTTTATCTATTTCGAGTGATTTTTTCAGTACGGAAACAGCTTTGTATGAACTGCCCGATTCTATATGCGCTACAGCCAGTCTATTCAGCTCCACTTTATCGAGCGGGTTCTGATCAATATAACGCTCAAGAAAATAGGCGGCTCTGTCCCATTCTTTTGTATTGAAATACAGGTCGGCTAAATTAATAAGCACATCCGGGTTCTTCTCATCCAGTGCCAAAGCCTTCATAAAGTGTATTTCGGCTGACTTATAATCCCCCTTATGATAGAGAACGGTTCCCAGGTCGTTTAAGGCCTCATGATTGAGAGGGTCCGATATAACAATTTTTTCAAAAATTTCCTCAGCTTCATGTATCAGCCCGGATTTGAATAGTTCCTCACCTTTCCTGAGGTCAATTTCATGATCTTTCATTTCAGTTTCTCTTTTTTCCCTTCATCCCCGTTGTATTGCAATGAATCCGGAAGCCGGGGCAGTTCTAACCAACTCTCTTCAGGAATCCTTCGGGCGCTGCGGTAATAAGGAGCTTGTTTTCGATCGCTTTATCATATTCGAAATGCAGCGGCTCACCATGAGCGGAGCTGCGACCTTCTTCTTTAAGGCGGCGCAAATATTCGCGAACGGCGGTCTTGGGATTATTTGCCTTATTCCAGGGCCGGTCCTGAAACAAATCATCAGGCATGTCTTCAATCAGAGTATCGAAAACAATGCAGTAGCTCCCCGGTGAGGTCAGGGGCGCATAGGCTTCCAGTTCACCGAGCACGTGATCATGGGTGTGCATGGAATCCAGGATGATGAGAATCCGTTCAAAATAACGGGAGTAATCATGGACCCTTTCCACGATTCTGCTATCAATGCTGGAACCCTCAATCATTTTGATTTTATGTGCCAGGGGATGCGATTCAATGGCCTTGCGATTGTGCGCGCGGATATCAATATCAATGCCGAGGACTCCTCGTCTGCTTGCTTTTGGATCAATTGCCGTGCGGTTTTCAACGGCCTCGCTGTAATCCAGCAAGGCCAGCATCGATGCGCTTAAGATCAGCGATCCTCCGTGCGCGATGCCGGTTTCAATAACAAGGTCCGGCTTAACCTTCCAGATAATCTCCTGTACGGCAACAATATCCTGAGGATATTGGATTATGGGACGGGAAAGCCATGAGAAGTTATACGTGTATTTATAGCGGTTCGTCTCGCGAGACCAGATCCTTGATATTGCCTTCAAGTCTTCGTCGGCTGCAAGCCCGGATATATTCCTGTCCACCTCCGATTGAAAAAGTTCTATCGGGTCAGATTGGGTTTTGCTTTTTTCTGATTTCATCGCGCCTCAGCCGTATTTTTCAATGCACGCATAAATAATATTGCAGTCCTCGGCATGCCCTTTGCCGTATTCATAGCACGCCCGGCAAAATTCCGCTTTCCAGTCCCTGTCCCTTTCCATTCCCGTGCGTCCCCATCCATGTCCTGAGTCCCACAGCCCGTTTTTTAGCAGCCAGTCCATTTGCGGTGTGGAAAGCATTTTGTAGAAAATGCCGCCCGTGCCGATTATCTTCAGGCCCGCATCCTCAACCTCTTTCTTCAAAGATTCCAGATTATAAGACCTTCGGTGGCCCGCAATTTCCAGGTCAAAAGGAGACAACTCCCTGCAATCCAGGAGGGTGCCCATCAGTACGGCTATCCTGCGATTGACAGCGTCGCAATTCGGCACGTGCACAATCAACCTTCCTCCCGGCTCCAGAAATGACGCGGCTTTTGTCAGGACTGTCGCGGGGTCCTGCACGTGCTCCAAAAGGTCAAGCATAAAGACGGAATCGAATTTCCGGTCGCATTCAAATTCTTCGATCAAAGACTCGTAAAACTCTGCGGCGGGCACCCGCTTGCGCGCTTCCGTGAGGTGTCTGCCCGAGGCATCCACTCCGACAATGCATTTGAAATGAGCGGCAAACATTTCTGTAAGCATTCCGTCTCCGCAGGCGATATCCAAAAGAGAATCCCCGGTCGAATTTTCCAGGCAGGAGCGGACCTTGTAATGGGCGAGGACCTGGTTATAGTCCGTGTGATATTTGGAACGCTCCCAGGGAAAAGATTCCTGCAGCCTTTTTTCATTGTTCTTAACTTCAGGCAATAATCTTTGCTCCGGTCAAAATTTCTTGGATTCCATTCTCAAGCACCACTTCAGGCGCCCAGCCGATCTCGGATTGCGCCTTGCTCCAATCCATTGCTATAGATGCCGTACAGGCATCTATAGTACCGTTTTTGATAATGCTTCTGCTGTTCAGCTTTCTTGCGATCATCCGGGCTATATCATGCGTCGAAGTAAGGATGCCGGTGCCCAGGTTCAGAACGCCGGTAAATCCCGATTTCAGAACAAAAAGAAAAGCCCTGGCCAGATCGTCAACATTAAGCAAGTCCAGGGCGGGCTCGCCGTTTTTGTAATAGTGCGTGACGATATCGTCCGACCGGAGGGCCTTTTCAATAAAATTGAACAGGAATTTCGGTCTGAGGACCTCTCGCCCGCATGCAGGCCCATATACAGGACTGGAGCGCAGTAGCGCGCATTTCAGACCGGCTGTATCCGTAAAATGCCGGATCATTATTTCCGCCAGATATTTTGTCTCGCCATGCGGACCCCGGGGCAAGGCCGGGGTTGCTTCATCGGCCTTCACTGTACCTGTGTGGCCTGAATAAATTACCGCACATGACAAGTAAACTAATGTAATATCTCCAGCCAGGCAAGTATCTATCACATTGCGGAGCATGGTCAGGCTTTGCCCCATGGCTGCATTCGTTGCATAAATCCCCGGATTGGCCAGATGCACAATACAGCCGACGTCCTCCTTTGCTGTCAGCAAATCAAGTCCCGTGCTGCCCTTGACAAGATCTATCCGGTCCCTCGCAGGCGAGAGAGTTTTAAAATCAGTCCGCAGCTTCGTCATCAGGGCCCTGCCGATAAATCCGTTCCCTCCGGTTATGAGAACAGATCCTTTTCCGGAATATTTGATCTTTTGAAAGCCCAAAGCCTCGCGGACAGTTTTGATCATTTCCGTCTTGATCAGAGATTCGCCTGTTTGTTCTATTACCGTTCGCAGTGCATCATCAAAATCAATATTATTCGTGAAAGCATGAATACCGGCTGCAATTGCATTGCTTCGCGATATGCCGCAATCACAGCAGACTATCACCTTTTTTCCTTTTTTGAGTTCGTCTGCGCCCCGCCGGATTTTACTCCGAATCGCATCTGCATCGTTTCCGGCCTTGTCCACCAGGTCGCGAACGTCAATAATGGCTGTATCGTTCAGGGGACACTCTGCAGCAAAAGGCGCTGTTCCCAAAGCGGGCGTGATCCAGCGGACCTTCATTTCAAATGCCCGCCGTCTACATATTGTTCCGCCAGGCTTCGCAAATACCAACCCGGCCGGATTGAAACCGGTCCCTCACTCAGACCTGTCAGGATGTAGCTGATAAAAATATCAACTTCGTTGAAACCGGCAAGGGCCCGAAGATATGTGGAAGCCGAAAAGCGCGGATTGATTTCAAAGGGCAGAAGCACGCCGTTTCGGACCCGCCCCTGGATATTGAGAGGACCGCGGCTGCCCACCGCTTGGGCTATGTGCTCCGCATGGCGGCATAAATCGGGAAATTCTCCGATATATCCCTGAGAGTAGCCACTGGAGATTATCCCTCCGCGGCCTCGATACGACACTGACAGTTTCGCATCGAGGCTGCGGCGCAAGGCTATGGATCCGGCAATACTCTTATCAGGAAAGGACAATACCCCTATGGTGAATTCGCCTTCATCAATATCTATGTACTCCTGTGCGATCGGATGACTTCCGCTCCTGCGGATGTATTCGGCATAGACCATTGCGTC
>CAZKYN010000200.1:0-6143 GCA_964556675.1 uncultured Syntrophaceae bacterium | reverse complement strand
GGGGACACCCCGGTCGCGCAGGGCGTAGAAGAAGCTGAGGAACATAATCTTTACCTTGATATCGGCTGTTGAAAAAGCGTACCGCTAATGGGTGCGGCTCACGTATTGAGCCGCCGCCTTCAAATCTCCGCTTTTTTTGAACAGCACGCCGAGATAGGGCACATCGCGCTCCAGGGACTTCGCGTCCACTTCAGGATCGGTCAGGATCGCCCTGATCCAGTTTATCAACTCGCGCGTGGCGGGCTTCTTCTCCACTCCGCGTACCTCGCGCAGGCTGAAGAACACACGCAGGCTGGCGTCCATTATGCCCCGCGCCAGTTGCGGGAAATGGACGTTCAGGATCCGGCGCATCATGTCCGCGTCCGGGAAGGCGATATGGTGGAAATTGCACCTGCCCAGGAAAGGATCGGAGAGGTCTTTTTTGGCGTTGGAAGTGATGATGATGACCGGGCGGTGCGTCGCCTTGACCACCCTGTCGATCTCGATGATGTCGAACTGCATCTGGTCGAGCACGTCGAGCATGTCGTCCTGGAAGTCCGTATCGGCCTTGTCGATTTCGTCAATCAGCAGGATGGTCCGCTGTTCCGCCGTAAAGGCCTGGCCGATCTTCCCCATTTTAATGTACTCCTCGATATTGCTCACATCCCGCTTCGAGTCGCCGAACCGGCTGTCGTTGAGACGGGTCAGCGTGTCGTACTGATAGAGCGCGTCGACGAGTTTCATATTGGATTTGACGTTAAGGACAATGAGCGGCATCCGGGTGCTCTCGGCGATGGCGTGGGCCAGCATGGTTTTGCCTGTGCCCGGCTCGCCCTTGAGCAGCAGCGGCATTTCCAGAGCCATTGAGACATTCACGACTTTGGCGAGTTCGTCGTCGAGGACGTATTTTGAAGCCCCCGTAAACCGGGTCATGTTTTTCTTGTTCATATCAGACTCCAGCGGTTTTTATTGTCAGCAGAAAATATAACAGGAGAGTACGTCACCGGGAAACCCCTGAAATTTCTACATGAAAAATAATCGTATATCACAAAATATCCTTTAGCTTACACAATATTCGGCCAATCTTCAATTGACATGATGGCGCCTTCTCCTTATTTAGCTTGTTTTAACGCACATTCAACCCAAAGAGGAGCCTGCATGTCCGCCAAACAATCAACTTTGATCATCGCCGTTATTTTTGCCCTCATCTTCACCTCAAATTCAGCCCCGGCCGCGAAAAATGAAGCGGAAAGATTCTGGGAACTTGGCGAAAAAGCCTCAGAGGCGGGAAAATATAAAGAAGCGCTTTCTTATTACAACAAGTCGCTTTCGCTTTGCGGCAACGACCTTGAATGCGTCGCATCCAACATGAACGGCATCGGGGCGGTTTACGAGGCCCAGGATGACGATAAAAAAGCCCTCACATATTATGAACAAGCTCTGGCCGCGGCCCGCAGGATCAACAACCGCGACCTCATCGCCACCAACCTGTTCACTACGGGGGCTGTCTATTACCGCACTTACAACCAGTACGTCAAAGCCCTGGCCCGCATGCAGGAGTCGGAAAGGATATTCCGGCAGCTGGGAGACGGCAAGAGCCTCGCCATTGTCCTGTTCAACATCGGCAAGGTCTATAACGCCACGGGCAGGTACGACAAATCGCTCGCGCTCTTCAACGAAAGCCTCAAGCTGAACAGGCAGTCAGGCAACCGCCAGGGCATCGCCGTCAATCTCAACCTGATCGGGAACGCCTACGCCGGCCTCGGACAATACGAAAAGCCCCTGCCCTATTACCAGGAGGCCCTGGGCATCCTCAGGAAGCTGGACAACCGGATAGAGCTTGCGACCACGCTGAGAAACATCGGCGACGCATACTGCGATCTCCTGGAGCGCGACAGGGCCCTGACTTACTATAACGAGGCGCTCGATATTCTGAAGCGCGCCAATTCCAGCTTTGACCTGGCAGTCATGTACGGGAACCTGGGTGTGCTTTACAGGGGTCTGGACCAATATGACAAGGCCATATCATATTACGAACAGTCCTTGAGACTGGGGAGGCAGATCGACAATTCCGCCATTGCGGCGACCGCGCTCAGCAATATCGGCAACGCTTACGCCGGTCTCGGCAACTCCGCCGAAGCGCTCTCGTATTACCGGCAGGCGCTCGACCTGGAAAAGAAACTCGACAGGCCGCAGAAGCGCGCCCTGGTCCTGAACAACATCGGGATGGAATATTTCCGGATCGGCCGTTATGACGACGCTCTCCGTTATCTTGAAGACGCCCTGCGGCTCGAACGGCAGGTCAACAACGCCCACAATATCGCCGCGCGATTGAACAATATCGGCGCCGTCTACCTCAGGCAGAAAAAATACGCCGAGGCCGAAAAAATATTCCTCGAAAGAAAGGAGCTTAGCAAACGGATAACAAGGACGAAGCTCATCCACGCCGGTTTAATAGAAGTTTATATCGATACGAAACGATACGATGCGGCTATTGGCTTGCTCAGGGAGCTGCCGCCCAACTGGCGGGACAGCCGGACCCGCCGCCTTGAATACCATACCGAGTACGGCATGGCCCTGAAAGGCAAAGGCGACCTCCGGGGCGCCGCCCGGGAGTTGCTGAAGGCGGTCTCCATAATCGAGGAGATCCGGCGGGAAACAGTCGACAGGGCCGGGTTCTTCGCCGGGGGCGGCTATATCAGCAGGGTGAAACCATATAACGAGCTCATGGCGGTGTTTGCGGAAATGTCGCTGGGGGGATACGGACTTGACGACAGCTTAAAAAAATACGGGAGCGACCCTGCCGCCGCTGCCTTCTATTTTGCCGAGATGACCAAGGCCAGGACCCTCCTGGAAATGATGGCGGGCGCCGCGCGAAAATACGAAGACCCGCAAATCCCTCCGGCTGTGAGAAACAGGGAAGCGGCTATCCTCAAAGAGCTTGCGTCTATAGAAGAGGGCTGGGACTTAATTTATGCAAGAGGTGAGGCGGCCGTCCAAAAGCTGGCGGAAAAAAAACGGCGGCTGACGACAGAGCTTGACGAACTCGTGGCCGGGCTCCGGAAGGACCACCCGCTTTACGCCGGAATCAATTATCCCGTCCCGATACCTTCATCCCAATTGCCCCTGAAGGACGGCGAGGCGCTGCTGGAGTTCGGGATCAGCGGCGATGCCGTGTATGCCTTCCTGGCCGGGAAAGGCGGCGCGGTCAAGGTCTTCCGGCGCGAAATTTCCCGGGAGGAATTGACAAACAAAGTAAACCTTTTCCTTTCTCCGCTGAAATCCCCCGCCAGGCACAAAGAATTTTCGTCGCAGAAAGCCCGCGAGCTTTATGGCCTGCTGCTTGCCGATGCCCTGCAAACAGCCGGAGCATCGAAGAAACTCATCATAATTCCCGACGGCATTCTCGGCCTGCTGCCGTTTGAGGCGCTTATCGAGCCGGGTGGGGGATTTGCCGGAGACAAGCGGGCAATGACATACAACCAGTCGGCGACGGCGCTTGCCCTGGCAAGGCTTGTAAAACCCTCCGCGGCCCCCAGGACGCTTTTCGCTATCGGCAACCCGGTCTATGACAAGGCGGACCCGAGATACATCGCTTTCAGGCAGGGCCTGGGCCGGGCGGCCCAATCAAACCAGACGGGAGATCTCGCGAAATATGCATTTCGCGGAGTATCGGTCATACCGAAGCCGGGCGCCGCAGGAGGTTCCGTCATCTGGGAGAACGTGATATTTCCGCCCCTGCCGGAAACGGAGGATGAGATCAGGGCGATCGCGGCTCTCTTCGGGGTCAGGCCGGAGCCGCCGGATGTCCTGCTCGGAATCCAGGCATCCGAAACCAACTTCCTGAAGGCCCCTCTTAAAGACTACCGCTACCTGCACTTTGCAACCCATGCCGACCTGCCGGGAAAGGTCCAGGGGATAAAAGAGCCGTTTATCATCCTGGGACAGGTCGAGAACAGGGGAAGCGATGACGGCTTCCTTACACTGGGCGAAGTGCTGAAGCTGAAGCTGAATGCGGACATGGTGGTGCTTTCCGCCTGTTCAACCGGACAGGGCGGCGTGATGGAGGGCGAGGGAGTGGCGAGCTTTGCGAGGGCTTTCCAGCATGCGGGTTCCCGCAGCGTCGTCGTGAGCCTGTGGGAAGTGGCGTCAAACGCGGCCGTGGAATTCATGAGATCGTTCTACGGCAACATCAGGGCGGGCAAGAGCGAAGCGGAAGCATTGAGGTCTGCCCGCGCGGAGATAAAAGCAAAATATCCAGACCCTTTCTTCTGGTCCGTATTTGTCCTTTACGGAGAGGGCTGAAACCAGAGCGAGCCGTGTACCTTTCCGTCCGCCGACAACCGTCCGGTCCGCTTCCAGTGAGAAATGCTCACCGGAGAGAAGCCTTGCCGGACTATTAAGGAAGGAACCCTGGTTCTCTATTTCCGGATATTTTCAATCCTGCTGTTCCAGGCCGGATGCGTCGAGAAAAAGCCCCCGCCGTCGCCCTTGGATTGATCTCTCATGGAGCGCATGACTTCGAGCTGCCTTTCGTTGGACATCCCGAAACACCTGCTGCAGGATTCAGCCGCAAGCTTGTCGGCGTCGTACTCCTGGAGCTTGCTGAAGTTATTGGTAATGGCGGGGTTGATGAGGAGGTTGAGGTAGCCCAGGCCCGGAACGATATATCCGGCAATCGCCATGATTGTGGAAGTTGTATAGCTCACTCCCATTTTCTTCGCGACGTGCCCCAACCTGTCGTGCGCGATCTCGTGCGCCGCGACGAGCGTCAGAGTATCCTCGTCCCAGGCGTCGAGCGCCTTACGCGTAAACGTGATGCTTCCGGATATGCTCACCCAGGCGTTTATCTGGTCCTTGCTGCTGATGTAAACGGCATAATCGGTGTCGGGGGCCAGGCATCTGCCGACTTTGCGCACAACGCCGAGGAGCCTTGCATAGGGGGGATTCGTGACGGCAAACCGCCTGATCTCCCTGTCCCGGAGCTCTGTCAAAAGGGCTTTTTTCTGTTCGTAAAGCGCCGGGCTGGAATCCCGGTCTATCGATTTAAGGGCGGACCTTGCATAGTCCGCCGCCCTGAATCCGGAAGAATCGAACGGGCAGACATCGGCGCCTTTCCCGATCAGGACCCGGGAAATTTCGATTCCCCCGCTTTCGCAGGAATACATCAGCGCCGTTTTTCCGTTACCGTCGGCAATGTCGATACCCGCGCCTTTCTCCAGGAGAAGATTCACAATTTGTATATTATTTGCCCGGACTGCCAGGATAAGGGGCGTGAAACCCGCTCCGTCGGCAGCATTGACATCTGCGCCCTTCGCAGCCAGGGCCTCTACGAGGTCGGGCGCCTGCGCGGAAACAGCATCATGCAGAAGCGTCCTGCCCGAATCGGGGTCCTTTCCGTTGACGTCCGCTCCGGCGTCGACCCGGGCCCTGACCCGCTCAGCGCCGCCTGCGCGGTTTGCCGCCGCGGTCCCGCAGGCGGAGATCAAGGCTGAGAGGCAGATCAGAATTATAATGGCGGCGGATCTTTTGACGGTTCCCATTTATTTGCGATTTCATTTGTACAATCGGCAAAGCTGCACTGTCAAGAGTGGAATAAGTTCAGGCATGCGGAGCGGCTCAATAGCTGACAGAATCAGTGAAAATGCGGCAGGCATAAAAAAGGGCGGGTCCGATCCGGTCCCGCCCTCGCGTCATTCTGATTCTATTCTATCTCGTGTATCGCCTTACCACCGTCAGGCCGAAAAGGCCAAAGCCCAGGAGCGCCATTGACAGCGGTTCGGGCACCCGCGCCTGGAGGTTCGTCTCGAGCACCTCGGGGAACCCGTTGGAAGCCCCGTACTGCAGGACAACCTGATAATATCCCGCCTCGACGGCATTGACTGAAAACTCCGAAGTTACCGAGGAAGTGGGAAGCCTGTGGGAAATATCGGCATAACCAAGCTCAGGGATCCAGACAGAGACGCCGTCGTCGTGCGTGATGCTGAAATTGTTCGTCCCGGCCGCAAAATAAACATTGCCCGTGAACCTGAAGAAAGTTCCCTGGTAACCGCCGCCCGTGTCTATCAGAGCATTGCCGTCAAAACCGCCCTGGCTGTACAAATATGAGGATATCCCGAGCCACTGGTTGTATGTCTGGGCAGTCGAACTGTTGAAATCAAGCC
>CAZKYN010000199.1:0-6186 GCA_964556675.1 uncultured Syntrophaceae bacterium | reverse complement strand
CCAGGTGGGCGCGCGCGCCCAGTTCGGTGTGACCATAGCCGTGCTCGATGCCGAGTTCGTCGATCATGACAAGCAGATCTTCAAATGTGATCAGGCCGACAAAACGGGGATCTTTATAGTAATATTCGCCCGTTCCGCGGATGGGGCAGTCGGCCATAAAATTGGCCGGCTGTCCACCCAACCCGCCGAGCGTGCCCTCAAACCTGGTGATACCGGCCTGAAGAGCCGCCAGGACTGAAGCCGAAGCCACGCGCTTGGTCTCATGCAAATGGCACAGATGGGCCTCGGGATTCGGCATGGCATCCAGGACCATCGAGAAATAACGGTAAACCTGGGCCGCGGAAGCCGATCCGTCATGGTCGGCGTGTTCGATATCATATGCGCCGATCGAGAACCATCTCTTGGTGAATTCGACGGCATCTTCAAGTTTGGTAGCGCCCGTAATGGGGCTTCCCCAAATCGTGCTGACAGTTCCGCACATCTTTATTCCGACATCCGCCGCTTTCTTAATGCAGCGCTCCGCCTCTTTCCAATACTGAGTAAGAGTGGTTCCGGAGTTGGCGAAATGGTGCTCGGGGTCGGTGGAGACCATCATCAGGATACGGTCCGGGCCTATGCCCCTCTTTTTCAAATCGATGGCGCGGTCTACCGCCGGCTCGCGAATCGAAACGGCAGTCATGCAGATCTCATCATAATTGATTCCCGCACGCGCTACTCTTTTCTTGAATGCGTCACTCCTGAGCGCGGTTAATACCTGCTCGGCATCCTTGAACTGGGGGATACCCTCGGGACTGCCAAGGTTCGTGACTTCGATTTCCTTGGCGCCTGCCAGGATCATTTCCTGGGCGTAGAAAATCTTGGCCGCTGTAGAAACAAACCTTTCCTCGTGCTGAAATCCATCACGGATCGTGATGTCGCCCAGAACTACCTTCTTGGGCATTCTCGGAAATATTTTCCAGAGATCGTATTCGGTCATAAAAAGCTCCTCCTGAAGTGATATTTTTTCTTTACTCGCCTTTAAATACAGGCTTGCGCTTCTCGGCAAAAGCCGCCAGGGCTTCCAGCCGATCTTTAGTCGGTATTGTAACCTCGTAAGCCTTGGATTCGAGCGGCAGGGCAACGCCCAGGCTGCACTCGGAGCCGTAATTCAGAGCGAACTTCGCCTGGGCCACGCCTATCGGGCCGTTCTTGGCGATTTCGCGGGCCAGCTCGAGGGCCGCATCCATCAGCTTGTCGGGTTCAACTACTTTGCTTACAAGGCCGATCTCAAGCGCCGTCTGGGCACTGATGCGCCTTGCAGTATAGATGAGTTCCTTTGCCTTGGCCACGCCGACTATCCTGGGCAGCCTCTGGGTCCCGCCTGCACCGGGGATGATGGCCAGGCTGGTCTCCGTAAGTCCCATCAGCACGTTACTGGAGGCAACGCGGATATCGCACGCCAGCGCCAGTTCCGTGCCGCCGCCGAATGCGAAACCGTTGATGGCGGCGATGACCGGTACGCGCACATTCTCAACCGCTGTAAATGTATTGCGGATGGTGAATATGAATCGCCTTACCTGGTCCTGGGTAAGGGTCCTTCTCTCCTTGAGGTCGGCGCCCGTGGAGAAAGACCATTTTTTGGGTTCATCGCCGGCCTTCGCGCCGGTGATGATGATGCAGCGGAGGTTCAAATCGAAGTTGGCTTCACGGATAACATCCGCGAGCACGGCAAGAAGATCGAAATTAAAGCAGTTCATGGCATCCGGACGATTCAGGGTCAGAATCAGGATGCCGTCGTCAGTCCTTTCCTGTAGCAATATATCGGCCATTTTAATTCTCCTTTTGACAAGTTAAAGGTCCTATCCTTATGTGCAGAGGCACTACGGTATTCTACTGCGGCATGCCCGAAGCATGCCGCAGTGTTATTTTGAATCAACTTACACCCTCTGCGCGGTACAGCTTGGATTAGACTTTCAGATCACCCCAATCGGTCTTCTCAATGGGTACCCTGTAGCAAAGCTCGAGCGCCCTGCAGAGTTTGTTCCTGACCTCTTTGAATGCGATTACACCATCATGGAAAAGCAGCGAACCGGTGAGGAACGGATGTCCTTCCGAATCATACCTGTCTCTCATCATCTGGCGGAATTTGGCCATATCTTCTTCATCGACCTTGTTCCCCTTGGCTTCGATGTTCTTCCTTCTGACGGATTCAACGATGAAGCCTGCGGTCTCACCGGACATAACGGTGGTGCGGCCTCTCATGTTGGTGAAGCAGAATACCGGGCGGAACGCCCTTCCGCACATACCGTAGTTGGCGGCGCCGTGGTCGGGGCCGATAACGTACTGGATCTTGGGGACCTTCAGAACTGAAGTCGTGCGGACCATGTCGGAACCGTATTTGCCGATTCCGCCCCATTCCTCGGACTTGCCGACCATGTAGCCGGGGGAGCCCTGGAGGAAGAGGACCGGGAGATTGGAGTTGCCGCAGCGGATCATCCACTCGGTCGCCTTCCTGGCGGCTTCGATGTAGATGACGCCGTTGCCGCTGGATGCGATTACGCCGACCGGGTAGCCGTTCATCCACATCTTGCCGGCGCAAATGCTTTCCCCGCGTCCCAGGCCGTAAGTCGGCTTGTACTCATGGAAATAGCTGTCGTCGGCCAGGCACTTCAAAGTGTCTTTGATGTTGATGGCGTGATAGGTGTTCACCGGTGTGTTGCGCATCATTTCCTGGAAGTCGAACTTGGGTTCGGCCGGTTTCTTCCTGTCGCAATAAATCTGCTGTCCGGGCTCGAATTCGATGATGTCGCGCAGTTTCTTGATGCCTTCTTCCTGCGATCTTACGAAGTGGTCGCAGCCGCCGGAGTGCTGGGTGTGAACATAGGCGCCGCCCAGGTCTTCGGGGGAAACGGTTTCGCCGATAGCCGATTTGACCATCGGGGGGCCCGCCAGGAATGCGAACGCGAGCTTCTCGATCATGATCGATTCGGAAGCCAGATAGACGATGTAGGCGCCGCCCGCGGTATTTCCGCCCGTGGACAGTGTGTACTGCTTTATGCCCATAGCGGACATGCGGCACATATTGTAGAACATGCTGCCGAAATGGCCGTCATCGGCAAAGCAACCGAGTTGCAGGGGAAGGTTGATTCCACCCGAGTCCGCGATGTAGATGCAGGGGAGCCTGAGGCGTTCGGCAATGGCCTGCGCCCTCATGTGTTTCTTAAGGGTGATCGGGAAATAGGTGCCCGCGGCATAGCGGTTCTCATTTGCGAAAATCATGCAGTCCTTGCCGTGGACTGTGCCGACGCCGGTAACCATTCCGCCGCCGGGGATATGGCCGCGCTTTTCCGATTCGTAAATCTCGCCGCCGTACAACTTGATTTTGCCGATGTTGTAACCGGCATCCTGACCGAGCTCAAAGAATTCTGAACCGGGGTCAATGATAGCGCTGATTAGGTCGCGCATGGGTTTTTTACCCTGTTTCGCGAGACGGGCTATCTGCTCCTCGCCGCCGATGTTCAAGGCTTCCTCGCGATGTTTTAAGAGAATCTCATCCTGTTCCGTCCAGTGTTTCAGGTTCTCTTCCCGCTCAATTGCAAGCCTTTCGGCCCTGGTCATACGTTTCTTTTCTTCTGCCATTAAAGAATCCTCCTCTCTTGATATTCAGACTAGATATCCTCACTGCCGCCAATAACCGGGCAAGGTCGATGAGCATAGAAACCAATGCCGAAGCATATACAATTTTTGCAAAATGTACAGCAAATTTGTTGCAAAAAAGGCCCGGTGAGAACGGTGAGTGCCTTAACACCATCCCATGTAAAAAGCAAGCAAAACCTTTGTAAGTGTATGTTCTTTCCCGTTCCGCCCCCGTGTCGAACGGCGGCCCGGGGTACATGGTTGGCGTGATGAAAAAGGGCTGTCGTTTTTTGACACGAAGTTGATTTCGTGCTAAACAAATGAGTTTTAAAATCATGTAGGAGAAATGGAGATCTGTGGGCTCGGTTTCCTCAATTCCCGAAAAATTCAAAAACCTGCTGGAACTCATAGCGCGGCTCCGCTCGCCCGAGGGCGGCTGCCCCTGGGACATAAAACAGGACAGCCGGGCGGTCGGCAAATATCTTATTGAGGAGGCCTACGAGGTCCTGGACGCGCTGGATTCGAGAAACCCGGGAGACCTCAGGGAGGAGCTGGGAGATCTGCTTTTTCAGATATTGTTCCTGGCCCGGATTGAGGAGGAGCAGGGCAGGTTCGATATGGGCGGAGTTCTCGATGAAATAACTGAAAAGATGGTGAGGAGGCACCCGCACGTATTCGGGGACACAACCGTCAGCGGGGCGGAAGAGGTCAAGGCAAACTGGGAGAAAATAAAATCAACGGAGAAGGTGAAGAAGGGAAAGGAAACTGACGGGGGGAGCCTCGGCAATGTCCCCCGCTCAATGCCCTCTCTGCTCAGGGCCCAGAAGATTGCCCATGCCGCTTCCAGGGTGGGCTTCGATTGGGAAGATGTAGACGGAATCCTGGCCAAGCTGCAAGAGGAGATCTCTGAATTCCGGGATTCCCTGGCCGGCGGCGCCCGGGAGGAAATCTCGGATGAAATAGGGGATATCCTGTTCACGGCGGTAAACCTGGCGAGATTCCTGGGGATCAGCGCCGAGGATGCCCTGCGGGCCACCATTGAAAAGTTTTCCGACAGGTTCCGGTTTGTGGAGGAGACACTTAAAAAACAGGGCAGGAGCCTCGAACAGACGGGAATAGCCGAAATGGACTCGCTTTGGGAACTTTACAAGAAAAAACATTCCGGAAGGGTGAAACCGACTTGAAATACTTTTTCTGCGTAATCGGAATGGTCATGATCGTCGAGGGCCTCCCATATTTTGCTTTCCCGTCCCGGGTCAAGGCCTTCCTTCTCAAAATCCCGGAGATATCCGATGACCGTCTGAGGGTGTACGGTATTGCGGCAATAACAACGGGCCTGATCCTGGTCTATTTTGGGACGAGGTAATCTGAATAAGTCAGGATGAATTTCCAGAAATGAAGTTGTCCGAATTCGAGTACAGTCTTCCCGGCGAGCTGATTGCCCAGTCTCCTGCCTGCGCCAGGGACGAGTCCCGGCTTATGGTCCTCGACCGGAAAAGCGGGGAGATACGCACGGCCCTGTTCAAAGATCTGCCTCGCTTCCTTCGGGAGGACGACCTGCTGGTCGTGAACGATTCCCGGGTCATACCGTGCCGGCTATACGGCCGCAAGGCGACGGGCGCGGAAATCGAAATCCTCCTGTTGAGAAAGCGGGGGGAGGCCTGGGAGGCGCTCCTCAGGCCGGGGAAAAGGGTCAGGGTAAACACAATCATCCATTTCGGTCCGGAAATTTCAGGCGAGGCCAGGGTTATAAACAAGGTATCCGACAAGGCCTGGCTGATCGAGTTCAGGACGGAAACGGATTTTGAAACCTTTCTGAAGATCAACGGCAGGGCCCCGCTCCCTCCCTATATAAAGAGGCAGGCACAAAATGACTCCGCCCCCGATATCGAAAGATACCAGACCGTCTATGCCCGGGTGCCGGGTTCGGTCGCGGCGCCCACGGCGGGGCTGCATTTCACCCGCGATGTTCTGGAACGATTGAAAGGCAAGGGGATCGGCATAGCGGAAATAACACTGCATGTGGGTTACGGGACATTCCTTCCTATTACGGCTGAAGAAATTGAAGACCATGTAATGGAAGAGGAATTCTTCGATATAGGTGAGCAAAGCGCGGCCGCCATAAACAGGGCTCGCCGCGTGATTGCCGTCGGCACGACCTCAACGAGGGTGCTGGAAACCGTTTCCGACGGAAATGGCCGGGTCGCGGCGGCGGAGGGCTCCACGAGGCTGTTCATCTACCCGGGTTACCGTTTCAAGAGGGTTGAAGGGTTGATCACCAACTTCCACCTGCCCAAATCCTCGCTTTTCCTGCTTGCCGCCGCCTTTGCCGGGAGGGAAACCCTGCTGAGGGCCTATGAAGCGGCTATTGATGAGAGGTTCCGTTTTTATAGTTACGGGGACTGCATGCTTATTATTTAGAAAGGGTTATTTCCGGCATCGGATAAATGACTTGGCTCAGACATTAAAATCTCGCTGTCGCCATTTATCCCAATCCCGGCTATTTGAAATCGAATGCCTGAAACGATATTTCAGTTCAGTGTTTTGAAAAAAGACGGAGAGGCCAGGCTG
>CAZKYN010000198.1:0-6246 GCA_964556675.1 uncultured Syntrophaceae bacterium | reverse complement strand
GAGCCTTTTTTCGCAAGCGGAGCGGGTTCGGGCGCTCTCGCCTGCTCTTTTTCCGGCATCCGGGTTTCGGCGGCGGGGCGGGCGGCAGCCTTTTCGGATGCAAGGGCGGGAGCTGAAGCGGCTGCAGGCACCGGTTTGGGTTTCATTTTTTCCAGTTCGGCGGCGGAATCAGCCGCAAACGTGGAATTGGGGGCAATCTTGATGGAACTTTCAAATTCGGATTGGGCATCCCCTGATTTGCCCTGCCCCAGCAGGGCCTTCCCGATCCAGTAATGGGTCTGTTCCGTCGCGAAGTCCGGGGCAAGTTCCAGGCTTTTGCGCAAATGCTCCAGGGCCTTGTCGTATTTTCCCTGGGCCAGCAGCACAATCCCCATGTTCCTTTCCACTATCGGCAGAATCATCGAATGGGGGTCCCTGTTGAGGATTTCCTGGTACTGCATAAGTGCGGCATTGTATTCGCCTTTTTTATAATAAGCCCAGCCGAGATTGCTCATGGCAAAGGAGGGCGTTTCGTAAAGCAAATTGGCCAGGGCCGCCCGGAACTCTGCGACAGCTTCATCATACCGGCCGCTTTCCGAATAGAGCAGTCCCAGGTAGTTATGGGCCTCGGAGTAGTCCGGCTTCAGCGAAACCGCTTTCTTGAATTCCGGAATGGCCTCTTTCACCAGGCCCTTGCCGTGATAGCAGACTCCAAGGAAATAATGGATCTTGGGATCGCGAGGGTTGTTTTTCTCGGCCTCCAGAAGCTCCTTCAGGGCGGGAGTGTACTGGCCTGTTTCAATATAAGCGAGCCCGTAGTTGAGGTGCCGGTTGGCGGCTTCGATATCAACGCAACCCGTCACGCCCGAGAGGGCGATAATCAAAAAGAGAAACATTGGGCACCCCAAAAGCTTACCAATCTTATGAGCAACGCTACCTTTCATTTCTGCCCCCCTGCTTTTTGTCCCGTGGAAACTTATTGTTGCCATTGATCTTTTCCTTGTCATACCCTGTTGTGTTGTGTTAATAAACAAACAAACATTGATCCCTATACATCATCCGGAGCCGAAAATGTCCAGCAAAATGAATAACGCGATGCGGATTGATGATATCAAAAAGATGAACCTCAAGGTTATTCTCGACCGCAAAGGGATGAACGTCCCCGAGCTGGCGCGGATACTGGACGTGAAAAAGCCCTATGCCTACGCCTTGCTTTACCCGTCCGGCAGAAAGGGCTCCCGGAACATCGGCTCGGAGATGATGAAAAAGTTGTGCGAAAAGCTTAACGTCCATGAATCGGAATTCTACAAGGGCATTGAAATCATTAATATCGATTCAATCGACAAGAGCCGCAATCTCGACGAACTGATCCGCTATTACGTCTCCATGCTGAACGAGGAGGACAAAAAAACAGTCCTCAGGCTTATCATCCGCCTGCTTAACCCGCCCAAGCTGGCCGTCGTCGTCATGAAGGAGATCATCTCGAACATGGCGGTCAGCCCCGAAATGAAATAGGCAGCAGCATCTTTAAGCATTTCCGGCCGGAATTATCCACTCAAATTCTTCAATTCCATCACCGGCTGACTCCCTCGGGCGCGGCAAGGGCCGGGCAATACACGTCCCTGACCGCTTTTCCCGTCCTCCGGAAATATATAGGACATAATCCCCGGCTAAAATACGCGCCGACCTAATTAAATTCCACTTGTTCATTTTCCGTTCAGCCGGTCCGGAGTGTCTTCCAAAAAGCCGGAAGGGATTATTGCTATCAGGAAATTGTGCAGATATTTCAAGACTTTTACCAATCAATACAGATTGACAAGCCGAATACCCCATCCGGAAAAGTAATATTATACTGCTAAAATAGTTGCGTTTTCCTACATGCATAAGGTAATTAAAGCTACTTTCAAAATTCAGGAGGACAACATGAAACTCTTCAAATGGGCTTTTGCTATCCTTACTGTATTGACCGTCGGTTTATATGCGAATGCATGGGCGGAGCAGTTCGGAGCACCCCAACCTGCAGCAAACATGGATGGCTGGAGCATCGGAACGGGATATTACTTCCACCAGGAGAAAGTGGAAATCAGCGGGAAAGACTATACTATGAAAATAAACCAGGTGTACGTACAGGGGACCAGGTCGTTCGGCAATTTTGAATTGTACCTGCGCGGCGGTTGGGCTGATATGCAAATGGACGGCTTTTTCAATTCCGGCAATCCGGCCGTAACCACTTCAAAGAGCGACCTTGACAGCGACTGCGACGGCTTCGGCACACTGGGGCTGAAGGCGTTTTTCCCCGTCGACAGGAAGTTCGGGTTCGGCGTTTTCGCCCAGGGTACATACTATTTCACCAGGTTTGAAGACGATGAGACCGGGTACGACCACGGTGTTCCGTTCTTTATGAAAGGAACCGTCAAGAACATGACTAACGTCAATGTCGGGGCTTCGCTCCAGGCCAGGCTGCCTTATGATTTCACGGTCTATGCGGGACCTTATGCCTATTGGACCCATGCCGACGTGACGTACACGAACAACCTTTATGACTCCTTTGAAACGTCCCTTAGCAACAATATCTATTTCGGCGGCTATGCCGGGGCGAGCTTCACCGTCAAAGGGCTGACCATCAACGTCGAAGGTCGGCTCTCGGACAAGGCCTCCGGCGGCGCCATGCTGAGCTATTCATTTTAGGAATACATCCTACCCTGGGCCGGTTGCCGGAACCGGCCTTTTTTTTTGATTTTTGGAGCTTCATTTTATATGGTGGTTCGGGCTCTGCGACACAAGGGCCAAAATTCAAGGTTTTATCCTGAAAGCGTTCAAAGCGAATGCCCGGACTTACCCTCCACAGCAGCAACCGTTTGGAAATCCTGATCGACAGATTGGCCGAGCTTATTGCGACTCCCCTGGCCGACCCCTTCGCAAGCGAAATAATCCTGGTACAGAGCTCCGGCATGGAGCGCTGGGTCTCCATGGAGCTGGCGAACCGTCACGGCATCTGCGCCAACTGCCGCTTTCCATTCCCCAACAGCTACATCGGGGAGCTTTTCGGGATGCTGCTGCCGCCGGTTGTAAAGGATTCGCCGTACGCGCCGGATAAGCTAGGCTGGAAGATAATGGAAAACCTCCCCGGGTTTCTCGATGAGCCGTCCTTCGCGGAAATCAAAAGCTATCTCACGAATGGGCCAAGCGGGCCGGGTGATTTCAAACTTTACCAGCTCTCCC
The DNA here is from genome assembly GCA_964556675.1 of uncultured Syntrophaceae bacterium. Lineage (GTDB taxonomy): Bacteria > Desulfobacterota > Syntrophia > Syntrophales > UBA4778 > JBDKTK01. Next base: position 3,045 of record CAZKYN010000198.1, on the reverse strand, counting down.
GTCGGATCGCCGACGTGTTCGATCAATATCTGCTCTTCCGGCCGGAGATGATCATGAAATGGGAGAAGGAGGGGCGCGGCAGGGACGGCGGCTGGCAGGCGCAGCTGTGGCGTTTACTTTCCCGTGATCTGCAGGCGCCGCACCGGGCAGCGCTCTTAAGGGATTTCCTGAGAAAGGCTGAAAAGATTGAATCTTCGCCCGCATTCCCGGAAAGGATCTCTATTTTCGGCATTTCGGCCCTCCCCCCTTTCCACCTGGATGCCCTCGACGCCGCCTCCCGGATCACCGATGTGCACATGTTTGTGATGAACCCCTGCGAAGAGTATTGGGGGGAAATACTGTCCAGCCGCCAGATGAGCCGCAGGTCCCGGAGTTTTAAAGGAAAAGACCCGGGAAAAGACCTTCACATGGAAGCAGGCAATATCCTGCTCGCCTCAATGGGGTCCCTGGGAAGGGATTTTCTTCAAATGCTGCTGCAGAAGTTCGACTGCGAGGACGACTATATCTTTGTCCCTCCCGGCCGCGACAGCCTGCTGCACTCTATACAATCGGACATCCTGGAACTGCGGGATGGATTGCCCCAAAAAGCATCATCCTTTTCCGATGACAGGTCGATCGAGGTCCATTCCTGCCACAGTCCGCTGCGTGAAGCGGAAGTCCTGCAGGACAATCTCCTTGCGCTGCTGGAAGAACGGCCCGATATCCGGCCCCGCGATATCCTGGTCATGATGCCTGATATCGCAACATACGCGCCTTTCATCGAAGCCGTCTTTTCCCTGCCGGAGAGCGACCCCCGGATGATCCCCTTCGGCATTGCGGATAAGGGCCTGCGGGCCGAGAGCAGGACCATCAATGCTTTTCTCGGGCTGCTCGACATGCCCGCGAGCAGGTTCGGCGCCGGACGGGTCCTGGAGGTTTTGGAATCCGCACAGATCCGGGAAAAATTCGAACTCAACGAACCCGACGTGGACATCATCCGGGAATGGGTCCGCGGCGCCCGGATATGCTGGGGTCTCGATGAAGGGCACCGTGAATCCCTGGGGCTGCCCGGATTCACTCAGAATACCTGGCGCGCCGGTCTGGACCGGATGCTCCTGGGCTATGCATTGCCGGAAAAGGACGGGGAGATCTTCGGGGGCGCCCTGCCATTCGATCGTATAGAAGGCTCGGCTTCCGACCTCCTCGGGCGCTTCCTGGCCTTTACGGATAAGCTTTTCGCAGCGGCAAACGCCATGGGAACGGAGAGGACGCTTGCAGACTGGGCCGGCTTCCTGGGCGCATTGGCAGACGATTTCTTCCCGCAAGGGGTGGACATCTCCCCGGATATGGATCTCCTCCGGAAGGCCTTCTCAGAACTAAGGGGGTCCGGGGAAATCTTCAGGCGAAAAGTCGGGCTCGATATAGTTATAGACTATCTGAAGCGGCGCTTGGAAATTGAAGGCTTCGGGGGCAGGTTCCTCTCGGGGGGGATTACTTTCTGCGCCATGCTCCCAATGCGGAGCATCCCTTTCAAGATCATCTGCCTGCTCGGGATGGATGACGGCGCCTACCCGCGTGAGTCTTCTCCGCCCGGATTCGATCTCATCGCGAAAGAGCCCCGGCCCGGCGACCGCTCCCGGCGCCTCGACGACAGATACCTCTTCCTGGAAACGGTACTTTCCGCCCGGGAGAAGCTTTATATCAGCTACACCGGCCAGGATATCCGGGACAATTCCGAGCGCCCTCCCTCCGTACTCGTAAGTGAACTGACCGATTACCTGGCGGGCGGTTATGGCATCACAAGGACCGCCGTGAAGCATGCGCTACAGGCATTTAATCAGCAGTATTTTCAAAAAAGGGGGCTCGTCAGCTACTCGCGGGAGAATTTCGCGGCTGCCCGCAGCCTCAAGGCAGGGGGGCAGCGCCATGCCCCGGCCTTCTTCGGCGAGGGGCTCTCCGAGCCGGAGCCGCGCTACAGGAATATTACCGTCGATGACCTATGCAATTTCTTTTCGAATCCCGCCAGGTTCCTCCTGACGAGGAGGCTGGGCCTCATCCTCGATGACGGCGCGGATGTCCTCAATGACCGCGAGCCCTTTGAAGTCCGGGGCCTCGACCGGCATGAGTTGGAAACCGGCCTGCTGGAGAAGGCCCTGCAGGGGACTGATATGCGGCGCGAGATGGAACGGTTAAGGGCCGGGGGTCTCATACCGCCCGGGACACCGGGGGAGTGCTGGTTCGAAGAGACCTGCGCTTCCATAGCGCGGCTCGCGGCCAGGGTGAAAGCGCTCAGGGCAGGAACGGCCCTGGAGCCCTTCGGAGTCGATCTCTCTCTTTCCGGATTCAGGATAACCGGTTCGATTTCCGGTCTCTACCCGGGTGGCCTGGTCCTGCACCGGCCGGCCGGCCGGGAGCGGCACCTTGTAACATTCTGGATAACGCGCCTCGTCCTGGATTGCGCCGCAGCCGCAGTGAAGATGCCCGCTCCCGCAATTGCGGCCCTGTGCACGGGAAACATCGACTGCGTTTACCGGCATCCCGAAAACAGCCCCGCCATCCTGAGCGGTCTACTGGAGATCTACCGGCGGGGGCTGACCAGGCCCGTGCCCTTCTTCCCGCAGGCATCATGGGCGTATGCCGAAGCCGAACACGACGGAAGGGACGACGCCGAAGACAGGGCGCGGGCGGAATTCGAGGGCAACGACTGGTCCCGGGGTGAAATCGCGGACCTCTACGTGCGCCGTTGCTTTGCCGGCTCCGACCCTCTGGAAAATCCGGAATTCCGCGAGCTTGCAAGAGGCGTAATAGGGCCGGCGCTTGAATGCGGTGATTACGAGGAGCACAAAAGGAAATGAATCCGCCGCCCGGAAAAACTTTCACGCCTTTTAACATTTCCGCCGCCCCTCTTTCGGGCGTCCACCTCATCGAGGCGGGCGCGGGCACGGGGAAGACTTATGCCCTTACGGCCCTGTTTATCAGGCTCGTCTTAGAGAAAAAACTGACGCCCGGGGAAATCCTCGTGGTGACATTCACTAACGCCGCCACGAAAGAGCTCCGCGGCCGGAT
>CAZKYN010000197.1:0-6265 GCA_964556675.1 uncultured Syntrophaceae bacterium | reverse complement strand
CATTGCTGAGCATCGCCCCCAGGTCCAGATGGGCCTGGACGGCTTCCGCGGGTCCCAAGTGGGTCCTGTTGCAAATCCGCGTCGGCGGGTTGTTTGAAGCTTGGGGCCAGAAGGGAGCCATGGGCAGGAGGGCCGGCCGGATGTGAGGGAACCGCTTCGAGATATCCCGGAAATGAGGGCCGTATCCGGTATCGCCGGAATAATAAACGCTCCCGGAAGGGCCGGTTATTACAAAGCCTCCCCACAGCGTCCTGTCCCGGTCCCAGAAAGTCCTCTGCGAAAAATGCTGCGCCGGCACCACGGTGACGGTTACATCCCCGGAAAGGCTCAGTGTCTGCCACCAGTCGAGTTCATCAATCACGGGAATTCCCGCCTCGCAAATAAGATCACGGTTGCCGAGTGTCGTAATGGAACGCCTGGCGCCCTTCTTTGCGAGGCGTTCGAGAGTGGGGATATCGAGGTGGTCATAGTGGTTGTGCGATATGAGAACCGCATCTATGGCCGGGAGGTCTTCAAGACGGATGCCAGGCGCCCTGTGGCGCTTCGGGCCCGCCCAGGAAACGGGGCTGCATCGCTCAGACCAGATCGGATCGGTAAGGATATTCAAGCCGTCCATTTGAATGAGAAACGTCCCGTGTCCCACAGGGGTGATCATTAATGAGCCGGTCGGAGCGCGTTCCGCGGGGACCGCTCCCGCTATGCCGCTCATTTGCTGCGGCCAGTCCGGCCTGTCAATACCCAGCATGTAACGTATCCAGAACCACCCGAAGCTCCTCCTTTGAGGCTTCTCGCCGGAGCGTACGGGAGCAGTCGCATCCGCACCGCCGCCCGGGACGGGATTGAAATAAAACTGGCCGTCAAAATGGTCGGAAACAGGCTCTGCATATGCGGCGCACATTGGCTCCGCTTCCACGTGCGCCCGGAATGAAAGCACAAGGGCAATAAGCGCCAGGATGAAGAGCGCCGCCGCAATTGACCTGAAACCGGCGCCTGCCGCCGGGCCTTCAGAGGAATATTTCATAGCCGGCCTTTACAGCAAATCGAAGATATACAAGCATTCGCGGAGATTCATATGGGTAAATCCGCCGGCTGTCAATGATTAAAATAAAAGCTGTCCGGGCAAAGTTTCGGGACCCTTTTACTTAAATTGCAGACCACGCTGAGGATTGGGGACGGCGGCTGCCGGGATTTTTCCTTTTTTTGATTCCGACGTTTTCCGACATTAATGTCGTCAACATGGTCATTTTGCAGAAATTTGTAACTTTCAGGCTGTTAAGCGGCTCACGTCCTTTCCAATTATCATCAACAATTACAGATGGTTGCATGAGTAAATCCCAATGGCACCCATTTTGCTGTATTCAGGCACATAAGAATATGGTGAATCCCAAACGGCTCCATATAGAGGAAGTTCACCAAACGGACTGACTTAAAATGAAAAACGACAAGGGCGAGCTCGATACACTCACGTTTCATTTAATGGTTTATGAAAAATTCCTTCTCATCGACTCCTTGTGCCGGGCCAACGGCAACTGCACCATCGCGGCCAGAAATTTAGGCATCACTGAGCGGTCCTTTTTTTACAGGGTCAAAAAGCACCAGATCGATTACAAGGGATTTCGAAAAAAAAAGAACAAGTAAAATCAATGGAATTTCATTTCCAATAAAATAAACAGAAGGAGACAAATATGGAGATCACTGCTGTTTTCGGTTCCAACGTATTCAGCGACAAGGTAATGAAAGAGCGATTGCCCAAAGAGGCCTACAAGGCCCTGAGGGAAACGATCGAGAAAGACGTGCCCTTGCGGCCGGAAATTGCCGAAGTTGTGGCCAACGCCATGAAGGACTGGGCTGTCGAGAAAGGGGCAACCCACTATACGCACTGGTTCCAGCCGCTGACCGGCACGACCGCCGAAAAGCACGATTCCTTTATCAGCCCGAACGGCAACGGCAGCGGTTACCTGGAGTTTTCCGGGAAGCAGCTCATCCAGGGCGAGCCGGACGCTTCCTCATTCCCGAGCGGCGGACTGCGGTCTACCTTCGAAGCGAGAGGCTATACCGCCTGGGATTGCACTTCCCCCGCCTTCCTGAAAGAGGATGAAAGCGGCAACGTCACACTGACTATCCCCACCGCGTTCTACTCCTATTATGGAGAGGCCCTCGACAAGAAAACGCCGCTGCTGCGCTCGATGAAAGCGGTATCGAAACAGGCCATGAGGGTGCTTAAAGCCCTGGGCAATACCTCTTCCACGAGGGTAGCCGCCACTGTCGGACCCGAGCAGGAATATTTCCTGGTCGACAGGAAATTCTACCTGGAAAGACTCGATCTGCTGCTGACGGGCCGGACACTTTTCGGAGCGCCCGCCCCCAAAGGCCAGGAACTCGAAGACCAGTATTTCGGCTTCATTAAGGACAGGGTATCCCTCTACATGAAGGACCTCAACACCGAGCTGTGGAAAATGGGCATCACCTCCAAGACGCAGCATAACGAGGTGGCGCCCGCCCAGTATGAGATGGCCCCCCTCTTCAGCACAACAAACATCGCGACAGACCATAATCAGCTCGTCATGGAAACCATGCAGAAGGTGGCGCTGCGCCACGACCTGGTCTGTCTGCTTCACGAGAAGCCGTATGCGGGCATCAACGGCTCCGGCAAGCACAACAACTGGTCGCTCTCGACCGACGACGGAATAAACCTGCTTGATCCGGGCCACACGCCCAGTGAGAATGTGCAGTTCCTTCTCTTCCTGAGCGCCCTTATCAAGGCCGTCGACACTCATGCCGATATCCTGCGGGCCACTTGCGCCTTCGCCGGCAATGATCATCGTCTTGGCGCAAACGAGGCCCCGCCTGCGATCATCTCCATTTTCATGGGCGATGAACTGACAGACATAATGGAAAAGATTTCCAAGGGCCTGCCCGCCGCCGCCAAAGGAAAGCATTTCATGGATGTCGGCGTGGACACGCTGCCTGCGATTCCCCGGGACAATACGGACCGCAACAGGACCTCGCCTTTCGCCTTTACGGGAAACAAGTTCGAATTCAGGACTGTCGGTTCATCTCAATCGGTAGCCGCCCCGAACACTGCATTGAATACGGTAGCCGCTGAAGCTCTGGACGAGATCGCCACCCGCCTCGAAAAGGCCAAGAATAAAAACTCCGAAGCTGCGGCGATCATCAAAGAGTTTTACAGGAAACATAAAAAAATTATTTTCAACGGGAACAATTACAGCGAAGAGTGGGAGAAAGAGGCAGGCAAGCGCGGCCTGCCGAACGTCCGCAATTCGGTCGATGCCCTGAGGGCTTTTATCACGGACAAGGCCGTCAAGCTCTTTGAGAAATACGAGGTCTACTCGCCCAAGGAATTGCATTCCCGTTACGAGATTTACATCGAAACTTATGCCAAGCAGATCAATATCGAAGCGCTGGCGGCAATAGACATGTGCAAAAAGCAGTTCCTGCCCGCGGCTATGGAATACATGACTTTCCTTGCGAATTCGGTTTCCGGTTTCAAGGCTGTTTCTCTTGAATCTCCCGTGCAGGAAGATCTCCTCAAGAAACTCGGGGACCTGCTGAAATCGTCGTATAAAAAACTTGGCGTTCTGGAATCTGCCCTGGAGAAGGCGAAAGGAACTGACGAATGCGTGGAGAAAGCTGAAGTCTACCGCGATAAAGTGGTCACTGCGATGCAGTCCCTTCGCACCGACATTGACGCAATTGAAATGCTGGTTCCTGCGGACATGTGGCCGGTGCCGACATATGCCGACCTCCTCTTCAAACTGTAAAGCGCTGCTGTAAGCATTAAAAAAGGGTAAGCCGTCCGGCTTGCCCTTTTTTGCATTTATCAGGCATTTTCAAGGATTGCGTCCAGCTGTTTTTGCCAGGCGTCCGGTGAAGTCTGGACGGCGCGGCCATTGCCTCTCCTTTCTGTTCAGGTCCTGTTTTCGAGCACTGCCAGGGTGATCCTCGATATGCAGACGAGATTGCCGTGTTCATTGGAAATCCTGATTTCCCAGACTTGAGTAGTTTTCCCGATATGCACCGGCTTGACTGTCCCGTACACGAATCCGGACGAAGCGGGATACACGTGATTGGCGTTGATCTCCAGCCCCACGCATTTGCGCTTCCGGTAATCCACGGCGATATTGGCGGCCACGCTCCCCAGCGTTTCCGCAAGGACAACGGAGGCGCCGCCGTGCAGTATTCCGAACGGCTGGACCGTGCGGCTGTCGACCGGCATCCTCGCGGTGATGTAGTCATCTCCTAACTCCAGGAACTCTATCCCGACGTGCTCGACAAGAGTCCCCTTCCCTCTTTTGTTCAGGTCCTCGAGCTTCACCTCTCCATGCCAGAGCGCCATACGAATTCCTCCTGTTCAGTTCCGGGTACATTACAGAAATCCCGGTTTTAATTACAATCAAAAAAATCAATCCAGGGAGCCGTATCATCCAATGCCTGATCAAGAAATCATATTTCAGATACGGACGATCAGCGGCCGGCTCATGGCAAAGTAGTTCCGAGCTGTTATAAATTATTCCTGAAAGGGGATGCATATGAAAGCGCGTTCATGTCGTCTAGCGGCGGTATTGGTTTCAGCCACGATTATCATGCTGTCGGCCGGCTGTGCTGTGACTCCCGGTGGAGTGCCTTCCTCCGGGAAGGAGAAGGTCGCCACCAAGCCTCTCGACCCTGCCCAGGCCCAGCGCCTCCAGCAGGTCATGATACCCCTCATCCAGGCTATGAACAAACCCCTGCAGCTTAATCAGGTAAAAATAACCCTTCTTGACGACCCTCACGTTAATGCGGGCAACGCCGGCGGAGGAAACTTCCTGGTCACGACAGGCCTCCTGCAAAAAGCCAATGATGACGAACTGCGCGGCGTCCTTGCCCATGAGATAGCTCATGCCGACCTGGGCCATGTCGCAAAGGCGCAGGTGCTCGGGACCGGATTGAACATCGGCACTATAATCCTGGACCAGATCATCCCCGGGTCGGGCCTCATCACGCCCCTTATCGCGGATTTGGGCATTATGAAGCCGTACAGCCGCGGTGAGGAATACCAGGCCGATGCGCACGGCATGGAGATACTTAATAAAGCCGGCTACAACGGAAAGCAGATCATGGCCGGCACCCTGCAGTGGCTCCTGCAGACTGAAGGCTCGAGCGGCGGATTCTTTGCCACGCACCCCGGAACCCAGGACCGGATCCAGCGCATTGGGGCCCTGCCCTGATTTTGCCTGATAATGAAAAAGGCTGTGAAAGCATTCTCCCCGCCTGAAGGAAAACAGGATAAGTCCGCTTATAATTGAGGGAACACTCTGAAAAGAGCGGAAGAAGTCTGAAAAGGGATATGGCGAAATGCCTTATCCCTTTTTTGTTCCTGGTCGGCATAAAGATTGAGGAGACGCCCCGATTAGATTTTGACATGGAAGACCATCTATCCTATATTCGGGAGGCCGCAAACAATCACCTTGGGGGCCGATGGAAAACAGGAGGGGCTTTATAAAGAACAGCGCAATTATGTGCGCCCTGGCGTGCCTGCCTTTTTCGTGCTCCGTCAACGGGCCTGCCGCCGCTCGCGTAGAACTGAAAACCCGCAATCCCCGGCGCGCCCTTGTGTTGTGCTACAGCCAAACGGGGCTGACCAGCCGGTACGGCAGGCTGATCGGCTGCGTCCTGAAAGACAAGGGGCTCCATGTCGATTTAGCAGACATACAGGGATTTAAAGTGCAAGGCCTGGCCGACTATGACCTGGTCATAGTCGGCACGCCGGTTTTTTACTACGATATCCCTTCCAATGTTAGTGATCGGCTCAGTTCACTTCCGAATATTTCCGGCACCCCGGTCGCGGCTTTCGTTTCTTTCGGCGGTCCGGAAGGCAACCAGCACAATGCCGTGTGCCACACACTGCGCCTGCTCGGCAATGCCGGGGGCGCGCCGGTGGGCATGGATTTCTTCCGGAGCATCCCGGCTTACCCCACCCCGCGGTGGGACGGCCCGAACCAGACGTCTGCCGAGCACCTGCCCGACGAAAAGACCTACGGGCAGGTCCGCCGCTTTGCCAACCAGCTCCTGGAGCGCATCGGCCGCGGTGAAATAATCGCCTACGAGGAAGAGTTTGCATGGAGGGAGTTCCTGAGGGCGCTCCCCCTCGTTTGGCTCAATAAGAAAGCCGTCAATATGCATACGGTCGACGGCGCAAAGTGCATAAAATGCAATCATTTTCTCATCTTCGGCAATCCGAAGAGCGCGATTCAAGTAATCTAAT
>CAZKYN010000196.1:0-6317 GCA_964556675.1 uncultured Syntrophaceae bacterium | reverse complement strand
CCAGCTCATTTCCTTTGGCGTCGAGGTCTTCGCTGGAAGCGCCTTTGGACAAAACGTCCTTGATCAGCTTGAGAGTTGTGTAAAAGCGGTCCATGCCGGCCCGGGCCTCGGATAATGAATCGTCCGAAAAATCAATCGGGCTGCGGTAATGGGTCTGGAGTATGAAGAGGCGCACGGCTTCGGGATGATATTTTTCCAGTATGTCCCGGATGGAGAAGACATTGCCGAGAGATTTGGACATTTTCTCGGAATTTATTTTGATGAATCCGTTATGGATCCAGTAATTCGCCAGTTTCTGACCGGAAGCGCCTTCGGACTGGGCGATTTCGTTTTCGTGATGAGGGAAAATGAGGTCTTCGCCGCCCCCATGGATGTCAAAAGTCGTTCCCAGATAGCGCTGACTCATCACCGAGCATTCTATGTGCCAGCCCGGCCTGCCTTTTCCCCAGGGGCTTTCCCACCAGGGCTCATTTGCCTTGCTGGCTTTCCAGAGCGCAAAATCCATGGGGTTCTTTTTCTTGTCCCCCACCTCGACCCGCGCGCCTGCCATCATTTCATCAATGTTCCTCCCGGAGAGTTTTCCATAACCGTTGAACTTGTCAACCGCATAATATACGTCGCCATCGGAGACATATGCCAGTCCCTTGTCGATGAGTTTGCGGATAAGCTCGATCATGCCGGAAATGTTCTCGGTCGCCTTCGGAGCTATCGTAGGCCGGGCAACTCCGAGGGCGTCCATGTCCCTGTTGTGCTCGATTATATATTTCTCCGATATGTCGGTGATTGCTACATGCTCTGCATTGGCCTTATTAATAATCTTGTCGTCAACATCGGTGAAGTTTTTCACATAGGTTACATCGTAGCCGCGGAAGCGGAGGTACTTCGCAATCATGTCAAATACTACGGATGACCGGGCATGGCCTATATGGCACAGGTCGTAGACCGTTATGCCGCAAACGTACATGCCCAGCTTCCCCTCTTCAATCGGGATCAGGTCTTCCCGGCGCCTTTTCAGGGTATTGTAAACTTTAACGGCCATAACCGACTCCTTTACTGGTCAGGGAAACAGAGCGATATTGCCCAAACCGGAACCCTCTTCCAATCCGCACATTATGTTCATGTTCTGGATGGCCTGCCCGGCCGCACCTTTCACGAGGTTGTCGATAGAGGAAACTATAACGGCTCTACTGAGATTAGTATCGACTGCCATCCCGATCTGGCAATTGTTGGTGCCTTTGACGGATGAGATATTCGGGTACGCGCCCTCCTTCAGTACCTGGACGAATTTCTCCTTCGCATAGAATTCACTGTATACGTCCAGCAGGTCTTTCGTGGTGATTTGTGGTTTCAGTACCGCATATATTGTGCTCAGGATCCCCCTGTTGACAGGGAGCAGATGGGGGGTAAAAGTTATCCGCACATCCGAGCCGGATACTGCGCTGAGCTCTTGCTCTATTTCCGGCGTGTGCCTGTGCTTCAGGATATTATAGGGTTTGAAGCCTTCATTTACCTCGCAAAAGAGGGACCCCGTCTTCGGTTCCCGTCCTGCCCCGCTCACGCCCGATTTCGAATCAGCGATTATGGAAGCGAGGTCAACGAGCCCTCTGCTGAGAGCGGGGGCGAGACCCAGGATGATGCTCGTCGGGTAGCATCCCGGGTTGGCGACGAGCTGCGCTGATCTCAGCTGGTCCCGGTAAAGCTCCGGCAGGCCGTATACCGCCCTGGAAAGGTAATCCGGAGAGGAATGTTTTCTGTACCACTTTTCATAAACAGTAAGGCTCCTGAGTCGGAAATCTGCGCTTAAATCGATTACCTTTTTCCCGGATTTGAGCAGCTTCGGGACGAAATCCATGGCGACCCCGTGGGGAAGCGCCGAGAAAATCACGTCGCAGGACGAGGCGATTTCTTCCGCCGAAGCATCGATGTACTTTATATTTGTCAACCCTTCAAAACACGGGAACACGTCTGAGATACAAAGGTCCTTGAACCGCCTCGACGTTGCCGCCTTTATCTCCACATCAGGATGCCTGGACAGGAACCTTAAAAGCTCCTGCCCGGTGTATCCGCTAGCCCCATAAATGCCTGCTTTCAGCATCTGCCCTCCACAATCAATAGATCCTGCGCACACAAAAAAGGAGGCATAAGCCCCCTTTTTTTCCAGATGTTTCTGTTACCTCTTTGAGAACTGGAACCGCTTGCGGGCCCCGGGTTGTCCGTATTTCTTTCTTTCCTTTATACGGGAGTCTCTCGTGAGGAAGCCGGCTTTCTTCAGGACAGACCTCAGGTCGGCGTCCAGTTCCACCAGGGCCTTGGAAATCCCCTGTTTGATGGCCCCGGCCTGGCCGGCGCTTCCGCCGCCGCTGACATTGATGTACAGGTCGCATTTCCCTTTTTTACCGGTAAGCTCCAGGGGCTGCTGAATCAGTTTTTTCAAAACTTCCCTTGAAAAATAATCGTCAACGCTTCTCTTGTTGACTATAGCCTCTCCGGTGCCTTCCTTGAGCCAAACTCTGGCAATAGAGGTCTTTCTTTTTCCCGTTGCATAATATGTCTTAACTGAAGCCATTTCTACTCCTGATCTGTATTTAGGCGTTTTTTGCTTCTTCTGGTAACTGGGCGCTGTGAGGATGTTCGCTTCCCGCATAGATTTTGAGCTTTTTCAACATCGCTCTGCCCAGGGTATTTTTCGGGAGCATGCCTTTAACGGCAAAGCGCAGCAGGTCTTCAGGTTTTGTCTGCAGGAGTTTGCCGGCGGATATGCCCTTTATTCCGCCCGGATAGCCGGTATGATGGTAGTAAATCTTGTCTTCGAGCTTTTTCCCGGTCAACCCGATTTTCTCGGCATTAATAACGACAATAAAATCGCCTGTGTCTACATGGGGCGTGTAAACAGCCTTGTTTTTCCCCCTCAGACGGGTGGCGATATCGGCAGCAAGCCTGCCGAGGATCTTCCCTTCCGCATCAATGAGGAGCCAGTTCCTCTTAATTTCGTCTTTCTTGGCCTGGTAAGTCTTCATGAGGTCTCCGCTGTGCTATAAATTAAAGGGAGAAATTATGAAATATGCGGGGAATTGTCAAGAGAAAATTACCCCACGCGCGGTTGAAACTTTCATCTGCTTAGTTGCGCTACAGACCTCATCGCTAAAAAAAATATGCACCCCAGCGGTGTTTGCGCGTTTTCATCCAATATCCAATATATGTCTGTTGTTCCTGAACAGCTTGTCTCAAAACTGTTAGAGGCTCTCAGAATCCAGGTGTGCCGACTCGCGCCACATTCCCCAAGCCAAGCAGGGAGAACACCACAACGAATCTCTTATCCGTTGTCGTATCGGAGTAGGAAACCTGGACGCCCCAGCACTGATGGCGGTATTCGACCCCATAGGTGCTCTCCAGACTGATTCCTTCGACCTCGTTCCGCCTCAGGATGTAGATCAGATTCAGGGAATTGGAAGCCTTTGCTTTTATAGCCAGATTGATCTCCCGGATAGCGGTTTGTGTCAGAGAGCTGGTACTCGTAATGGCGCCCGGCTCTGTCAGATAAGTATAGGAGAGGGACCCTCCTTTTGTAAACCTGTATCCGATCGAAGCCGTGTCGCCCCTTTTGTCTTTTAGCGTGAGGTCATGGTTGCTCCTGGTCCAATCCCCTGAATTTACATCGTAAACCGCATCGGCATGATAGGTCAGGTAATTGAGGGGGTTTATATCGGCTTCAATCGCCACCGGGCCGAACTCCTTGAATCCCGAAATTTCAGAGCTGCTTTCCCTTGCCCGCCTGATGTCATAGGATTGGGTCAGCTTTAGGCGTAGCAACTCCCGGTATTCAGGCCTGCCGTCCTTCCCCCGGGACCTTGCGATGAGATAATTGTAAAGGGAATAGGTAAGAATGTTGGCCGAATCGAAATTCGCCACATAATCGGGCCGATCGCCCTGGTCGACTGCGGAGTAGGTATAATTCAGTTCGGGCTTGATCGAGTGCTTTATTTTTTCGACGCCTTCACCGGGTTTTAAATTATAGACGCTAAACACCTCGGTGCTCGCAGTGGTCCCGAAAAGGACCATTTTCCTGTTATCGCTCCTGTCCGTTGTCCCGGAGCTGTCCCAGAAGGTACCCTTGAGGCCGGCGAACGGCGTGATTTGCAGGTAATCTCCGAAACTGACCGGTCGGGATAGAATGGGGCTCAAATCGCCGAAATGGCCCTTATCGCCGGTCTTCCTGTAAAAATAGTCATACTGGGACGCCATTTCGAAGTTTAAGCCGGTATTGAATACGGGTTGCCTGATTGCACTCAGAACCAGCTCCGGGTACCTCTGGAGGGTTGCATCATTGCTGTTGAATCTCAGGTCGTCCGTGTACTGGCCCAGGCCCGTGAAATTAAAGTAGCCCTCCGTTTTGACGACCCTTGCCTTGGAGTCCAGGCTGGTCAGGGTCTGGTTTCCCAGGAAGGAAATCCTTTCAAAACGCCTGTTCGGATTTTGCGTGTAATTCTGCAGGTAATAATTGAAATCTGAGAAATCACGGAAATAAAAATGGTCGGAAACCTTGGCCATATCTGTGCGAATGTAAGTGCCGGGGCTGAAGTCCGTCTCATGATTGAGGTAGTAAGACCAGCGGTTACGGCTCTCCTGCCAGTTCCTGCTGAGGGCATCGACAGTTTCTGTTTCCGATTTGTTATCCCTGATATAGTCCGCGTAAGCTGTTCCAAATGTATCCTTGCTGAACGAATACCTGTATTCCATCCCCTGCTTATAGCCGCGCTCCGTCATGTAGCGCTGATAAAAGGTCGCATCCGTGCTGTCGGATATGGCCCAATAAAAAGGCACCTCAATATCAAAGCCGTTTTTCGAGGAATTGGCTATATAGGGATAGAGGAATCCGGATTGCCTCGTGGTCTTGGCAGGGAAAATGAAGTACGGGAGGTAAAGGACCGGGGTGTTTTTCACCTGGAATGAGCCGTCCTTCAAGGTGCCGTAGCCGTCAACCGTAACCTCCAATTCCCGGGCCTTAAGCCTCCAGGGGGGAGAGTCGCCGTCGCAGGTTGTGGCATCGGCGTTCTTGAGGGAATAGGTCGCCTCGCCTCTTTTCTCAATTTCGTCTGCCTGAAGGTAAAGATGGTTTTTTGCAAAAAAAACCCTGCCGTTGTAAACGGTCCCCGTCTTCTCATCCATGTTGAAGGACACGATTGCGCCCTCCAGGACATCGTTATTGCTTTTCAGAAATACATTTCCTTCGGCCCAGCATGTCCCGGTCTGCCTGTTTATCGTTATCGAATCGGCTTTGATGATCCCATCGGTGAAAATGATTACGACATTTCCGCTGGCATGGTAGGTATCCGTGTCTTTCTCATAGGAAAGAAGATCTGCCTCTATGTTGTAGGGACCTCTCGCCTGTTTCGTTACTGCGGCTGCGGAGGCCGCTCCGGCAAAATTGGAGAGAAGAAAGAAAATCAGGACTGTCGCTGCCCAACCCGGAAAGCGCATTTTAATATTGCCCGTTGAGGAAATCCGTTACACGTTCATCAATTCGCGAATATCGGCCACCAGGTAGAGAGAGCCTGTCGCACATACCAAATCCCGGGGCCCGGCCAATTCTAAAGCCTTCTGAAGCGCCTCGCGGGGACCGGGTTTGACAATCACTTTCGGGGAGTCGGCCCTTAAGGACTCCGGGTCCAATCCCCTGCCGGTATCGGGCCTTGTCAGGACAATGTGGTCCGCCGACCGTGTTATCTTCCGGAACATCACCCGATAATCTTTGTCTTGCAGTACACCAAAAATAAAGATCAGTTTCCGGTATCGAAAATTCACAGGTATAGCCTTCAGGAGCGCCGCTATTCCTGCAGGGTTGTGAGCCCCATCCGCTACGACGAGCGGTCGCTGGGAAAGGATTTCCAGCCTGCCTTCCCAACGGGTACTCTCCATACCACGGAAAACCTGTTCATCGCTGATTTCGATCCCTTTCTTCCCCAGTGCCTCGACCGCTGCCAACGCCAGGGCAGCATTCTTTTTCTGATGCTTGCCCAGCAGGGGAATCCTCAGGCGCCGAAAATCCCTGCAGACCCCTTTGTAACTCAACCCGCCGCGCCCAACTTCCCGGACGCGAAAATCCCTGCCCAGCACCAGCAGTTTCGATTTTTTTGCGACGCAAATTTCCTCTATTACTTCCAGGACAGCCCTTTGCGCCGCACCCGTGATGCATATCCCGTTTCTCTTGATTATTCCAGCCTTTTCGCGGGCGATCTGCCTCAGGCTGTCGCCCAGGTATTCCCTGTGCTCGAGCGATATATTGGTGATTATTGATACAGCGGGTTTGACGAGATTTG
>CAZKYN010000195.1:4927-6331 GCA_964556675.1 uncultured Syntrophaceae bacterium | reverse complement strand
TACTGACTGTCGGATGTCGGAATTGTTTACAGCGGAACGTCTGAGCTGATTTGAAAAATATCTCTGTATTATTGAGAGTTTAAATTGTTCACTGCAAGCTTTGTCCAAATAAATACAGCTGTGCAGTTTAATCAAGGTGTTTTTGTCGGATTTGTTTACAATATTTGCACGCCGCAAATGAACCCTTAATTTGATAACTATCAAATTCAATCAGTTGCGAGAATGGCCTGTTTTTTGCTGAGGATAAGGTAAGTGATAAGCTAAAAGTAACAATGTTTAGAAGAGGGTTGCCAAAATGAAAAATCTATTCTCCGCAATCTGCATTACGGCGCTGATTGTGTGTGTATCCTCACCCGCATTTTCCTACTCTGTTGGACTGAATGACGTGGGAGCAGTGGACAGTCTGGTTGCCTGGGGTTCGCCGAACAGCGGCGACCAGAATGAGATTAACTGGGTCAACCAGAAACTGGGTACTTCGTACACGACTGCGGATTTGACCAAGTATCCCAGCAACTCGATACCCATGGTATGGCAGGAAACGGACGTGTCCGGCATCTATGCGCTTGCGTTTCAAACGATACCCGAATATTTTTACATAAAGACAGGCAATGGCAATATCATCACCGGCGAGTATGAGGGATATAATCACTTTTTGTTTAAGAACGATGCAGCTCTCGGTTGGGCGGTTGTTGATCTCGGTGCTCTGGGAATTGAGATAAACAACATAGAGGCCTTCAGTCATATTGGTGAAGTCGGCGAAACTCAGGCGCCTGAGCCGGCAGGTTTGCTGCTCCTGGGACTTGGCCTGATCGGTGTTGTCGGTATCGGAAGAAAGATCAAATAAAACAAATAGTTGTCCTGAAATTAGAGGCAGAGCCGGTTGGCTCTGCCTTTTTTTGTGGAGATAGACTGACTCGAAAGGACAGGACCCTATGCGGGTTTTTCCGGAGTGTCCTCACGTCTGGCCAGCCCGATAATTACAGATAAAATTGCCGCCACCCGGGAAACCATGTTCAGGATTTTTTCTTTCATCGCAGCCCGCTTAAAAAAAACTTTAAAGTAATACTTAAGGAAAATCTCATTCATGCCGATAATGATTGCTAAAGGCTGTATACAGGAACTAAAAGCGGAATTAAAGGGATTTTTTGAGGGGATAATTTCCGCAACTGACCGCGGGTATCGGCGGTCGGACAAATACGAGATCGGCGGAGTTGAACATGATAAATTTCATATTCATATATCTGCTTGTGATTTTTGTGCTTATTTCCCCTTCGTTGATGAACTACCGCATTCCTCCCGAACCGGGGCGGAAAGACAGCAAGCCGGGAGGTAAAATGATTTCCGACAGGGAATTCAGAAAAAAATCCGGCGACCGGCGCAAAATCCAATACGGATAAGCGGCCC
>CAZKYN010000195.1:0-4827 GCA_964556675.1 uncultured Syntrophaceae bacterium | reverse complement strand
AAAGCAGGGCCTCTCAGCCCTGCTTTTTTAATTGGGAATTATGAAGGGAATTGGCTAAACTGATGTCCGACCGGGTGGAGCATAAATATTCCAATCTGCAGGGCAATTAAGTCTTAACAATCGGCTTGAAAAGTGTTAAAAACTGCTCCCTTATTAAAAGGTCATCCTGACGTATTTTTTGAGGGCGATTAGCTCAGGGGATAGAGCACAGGTCTCCGGAACCTGGTGTCCCGGGTTCAAATCCCGGATCGCCCTCCAATATTACCTCCTAACAATCTTACCCGTTATCTCGGCTAAATCAATTCACCCGCCCAAGACCTTCATTGCCTTCCGGTCGTTGTCCGTCTTGAATACGAGAATGGCGGTCCTTGCCTTTCCGGGACTGGCATAGATGTACTGGACATCTATCCCCGCCTCCGAGAGTTTCCGGGACACCGCGCCCAGTTGGCCCGGCTTGTTCGGCACCTCGACATAGAAAACATCATCCGAAAGGATTTCCTTGCTCAGCTTCGACAGCGCCTTTTTGGCTTTGGCCGTGTCGTCTGTTACCAGCATGAAATAGCCCTCGTCTTCCATTTCATATGCGCAGATCGCCTCGATGTTGATATCGGCCGCCGCGAGGGCTTCGGCCACTTCGGCCATCAGACCGACCTTGTTCGGCAGGGAAAAACCTATCTGCTTTGCTTTAGTGACTTTTACCGCCATATGCCTTCCCTCCTTTTTTTTCTGAGTCCAGGAGACTCTATGGTCTTAAATCCCAGGGTTGAGGGTGTTGCGAGTATCGGCGACCGCTCCGGCTCGCCATACCCGACCTGATCGGATTCAGATTTTCCTGCCCGGAAAAAATTGTGTTTCCTTTTCCCTCTCCGGCATGTCCATTTCAAAGTCCCATATCCAAACCTTATTATAAGGGTAGTCGCGCCGACAAAATTCCGCCAGATAATTCTGGCCTATGCGGCGTTTCTCACAAACTCGTATCTCCTGCAGAAGGGCGCTCATTCAGGACATATCAGAGTATTATCTTCAGCGGTTCGATATATGCCGCGTCCCGGGTGTCCATTATATCGATTAT
The DNA here is from genome assembly GCA_964556675.1 of uncultured Syntrophaceae bacterium. Taxonomy (GTDB): domain Bacteria; phylum Desulfobacterota; class Syntrophia; order Syntrophales; family UBA4778; genus JBDKTK01. Next base: position 3,755 of record CAZKYN010000195.1, on the reverse strand, counting down.
CTCCTTATTGAATCTCTTCTTGAGTTCGGCAAAGATCGGCCTGCCTTTCTTGAATGTTTTGGCAAAACCAAGGGCCTCGGCCATTAACTCGTCATGGTCCTTGCAAGCCCGGGTTATCACTTTATCCTGATAAAGCTCCGGCGCTCCCATCCGCTTACCGGTAAGCACCGCCTCCGGGATCTTGCAGCCGGGGAAGGACTTCCTGATCATGGCGATCATGCCGGGCAGGAACGGGATGTTGATGTCCACTTCCGGGAAGCAGAAGAACCCCTTATCCGACTTCATGAAACGGAAGTCGCATGCGCACGCCAGCAGGGCGCCGTTGCCGAAAGCGTGTCCGTTGATTGCCGCGATGACCGGCACGGGGTAGAGCAGCATCCGCTTGAATATCGCATTTAGGCCGTAAAGGAAATTCCTGACGCCCTGGAAGTCTTTCCTGCCGAAAGCGCCTGTGATCCACTGCACGTCTATCCCCTGCGACCAGTTCTTCTCGTCGGATGAGGTGATGACGACGGCCGTTACGGATTCGTCACGTTCGATTTCATCAAAGGCATTGAGCATGGCCGCGACAAATTGGGGATTGTGCCTGTTTTCTCCGTTATTCATGGCAAGGACGGCGATTCCTTCCTCATTCTTCCATTCGATTATGGGCATGTGTGCACCTCTCTAAGAATTTGTCTGGTTGGAACATACCATACATCGCGGGCCGCTATAAATTGAAATTACAATATTTTCAATGACTTGATTGTATTTGGATGTGACCGGCGCCGCAGAAGGCAATTCGGGCTTCCGTGGTTTACATATCAGCGGCATTAACCCGGAATAGCGGGTAGAAATGCATGATTAAAAGCGGAGACCGGGTCACAATTTCAACGGACTGCGCCTCCTGAATTTTCCTGGAAAATTTCTCCTTGCTATCCTTCAAAAAACTAGACATAAACCTGTAAATACCTGGGGGGGTCCGACATGAAAAAAGCCATTTTACAGGTTGCGGGTGTAATCCTTTCGATCATGATTGCCTTTATTTTCATCGGATGCGAAGGCGACGGCAACTCAAGCAGCGGCACTGCCGACAGGTTTACTTCCCTTGATCTCGCGGGGACCTGGGCGATTCACGGCGCGAATACCGGCCTTACCCTTGGCACCAACCGGGGCAGCTTCTATGGATCAATGACCATGACTTCGAGCGGCAATATCGATCCGCTCGTATCATTCGTATATTTCCCTCCTTACCTGGGCTTCCCGGTCTTATCCGGGACCATGTCGATTGATGAAGCCGGAATCATAGCGGGGACAATAGCTACGAACCGCGCCTTCTCGTTTTTTATTGAGTCAGGCATCATGGATATATCGAAGAACTCCATGCAGTATATAGATTTTACTAATCACGCGACCGCGGAGCGCGATCTCGCCGTTCTGATCAAGGAAGGAGGGATCTTTTTTGCAAATGACATTTACGGCGACTGGCACATGTTCGGGCTGGTATCCAATTCGGCGGATTCGGGAGCAGTATACGGGAGTATGACAATCACTGCCGCGGGCGTCCAGAACGGCGGGAGTTTTGTTCAGCATGCCGCTTCCAGCACAATAACCGGCGGCAGCATTTCCATCAACCCCGCCACGGGATACACGTCTTTCGGGAGCGATATAATCACGAACACGCTCGGGACCTGGACAATCTCCTCCGGCAAGCTTGATCAGTCAAAGACATTCGCGGCCTTTACTTCAGCATCCAGCAACGGGGTTGACCTGGATTTTGTGGTCATGTTCAAGACGGCTGCCCTCCTGGGCAATTCCGATCTAGCCGGGACATGGTACATTCACGGGGCAACCGCAGGCAGGGCCGTGAACGGGACTATCTCCGGCGCGATCATTATGGCATCAGACGGGACGATTACCGGCGGGTCAGTGACCCTGCCGGGCGACGCGGAAAGGGCCATAACCGGCGGAAGTTTCAGCTTGAACGCCAACGGAAGCTTGACCGGATCTTTTACCCTGGAGGTAACGCTGGAAACAATTACGATAGCAGCAGGGAAGGGCAGGGTGGACCAGTCAGGGAAAAAGATGGCTTTCGTCGACAATACCAATCAGCGATTATATATTTTATCCAAATAATCTGTGGGTCGGAAATTGTTTTGAATTGCAGCCCCGATGCCGTGAGGCATTACGGGCTGTATTAAGCTTCGACCTCGAAACAATTTCGGGCGGAACGGGGCATGATGAAACGAACAGCCGGCGAGGCGCATAAAATCATGTATGGCAAAACCGGGTTTCTCAGGACAGCTGTTGTCCTGCTGATTTTATTTCTGCTTGCGGGCTGTTCTTCGAGCGCGGGCCGATACCTGGGTTTCTGGAAACAGGAGCGCGAGCGGGAAAAGGAATTCCGGCAAGAGCCGACAGCCAAACTGGAGCGGGAAATGCATCCGGAGGACAGTTACCTGCTTTCCGGGCCGGTAGTCCTGAAAGGCGAATACAACGGCCCCCTGCTGGTTGTCGCAGTCACCGATAAATTCAAAAGCCGGGAGATAGTGGCGGAAAGGGTGATCCATCCCCCCGTGCTTTATTACCAGGCATACCTGCCGGAGGGGGATTACGACCTTTTCTTTTTCATGGACTGCGACGGCGACGGCTGGTTCGCACCGGCCGAAATGATCGGGAGCACGACGGGAGCGCCGGTCAAGATCAGAAAAGAGGGGGCCGGGGACGGTCTGAATTTCGCGGGGCCCCCGTTCACGCTTGATGCAAAAAACCGCGCCGAAACCGACCTGCCGGTGAAAGTCCGGTCCATAAAGCAGGATTACGTAGTCAATTCCCTTGATAGCGCGTTCTTCGATCCCGAATGGGGGGAAATCGGCATGTTCGACGCCAGGACTTTTTTCTCCCACACGCAGCGCCTTATCTTCTCGCTTGAGAAATTCGACCCCGGCAAGACAACCGTTTTCTTCGTGCATGGCGTGGCGGGCACGCCGAGGGACTTCAAGTATCTTGTCGAAGGTCTGGACCGGAACCGTTACCAGCCCTGGTTCATATTCTATCCGTCCGGAGGCCCCCTGCAGAAACTCGGGTTGTTTTTTGCCGAAGTGTTGCGCGTTTTCGAAGAGGACTTTCATTCGCGGCAGGCTGTCGTGGTTGCCCACAGCATGGGCGGCCTGGTGGCGCTTTCAGCCCTGAACGAATATTCCCGGGGCGGCGCGCGCCCCTACGTGAAAGGCTATATCTCGTTCGATACTCCCTACGGCGGCGTTGAATCGGCGCGCAAGGCCGTGGAGAGCGCCCCGGCCGTGGTGTCATGCTGGCGGGACGTGGCCACGGGGAGCGCCTTTTTAGAAAAGCTTTATTCCGGGTCGGCCGCCCGCAACATCCCTTTCCACATGTTCTTCGGCTATGAAGCAGGCAGCAGCAGCGACGGCACGATCACCCTGCAGAGCCAGCTGGAGCACCGGGTACAGTTCGCGGCGGAAAAGGTTTACGGCTTCAATGCGGACCACGTCGGCATCCTGAACAGCGAACCGGTGCGCCGGAAGTTCATCGAGTCGCTTGATTACATGAGTGCGAAACAGGAAACCGCAAAGAAATAAAGCCGGGTGGAACAGGCTGGGCCCTTTGAATGAATAAGAAAAGGCGCCGGGATGAGAGGCCCTCTATTTTTTTTTATGCGGGACGCCTGGCCAGCAGGGCCCAGATTCCTGCGGCCGCCAGCAGCGAACCTCCCGCGATTTTGAGTCGCTTCCGTGTCCGCGGCGATTCCAGCAGCT
>CAZKYN010000194.1:0-6438 GCA_964556675.1 uncultured Syntrophaceae bacterium | reverse complement strand
ATGAGCATAAGCGCCAGCCCGAACAGGATTAATATCGCCCCCCGCTGATTTCTTTTCATAAGTTTTTTCCCAATGTTCAAAACACGGCCCGGCTGCCGAAGATAGAACCGTCCCCGTCGCTCAGGAGCACATTTTGCGCCAAAGAGGGCAGGGGTGTGATCGGCCGGTATTTGTAATAGACTTCGACCACCGTGATTTCGGACAGATCGGACGTCCTGTTTTCGCTGTTATATACAAGGTGGTTGTACATCACCTGAGAGAGTCCCAGGCGCGGCAGTCCGGCGCCTATGGCGCTGGCGACCGCGAGGCCGCCGCAGGAGTCCTGGCTGTCTATGACCGGGTCCGGCTCGGCTTCGCTTACCCCGCTCCTGATCCGGGAAACGTAAATCCTGCCCCAGTTTGCCATGTCCAGGGGGTCGGCCGAAGACTGCAGAAGCGCGCCGAGGTCGGCGCCTGCCTTTATATCACGGGATGCCAGGCTGCCGCCCTCGCGGCTGACATTCGTGACGATCAGCCTCGCCTGGATGAGCCTGCCGAAATCAATGATCCCGAAAAGGAATAATGCCAGCACGGGCAGGACAACCGCCAGTTCAAGCAGGGAGGCGCCTCGCTCCCTGCGGGCCGGGTCCCCTTTTTGAAATCCTTTGCCGACGGGTGTTTCCATTGCGCCCTTAGTTGAAAAGTTCGTTGCGGTACGTGGACTGCGCCTGGATGACATTGATGCCGCCCGGGAAGAAATCCCCAACGAACGGGGTAAGGAACCGGTATGTGTAGCGCGTCCTCACCCGCATGTACTGCCCGGGGTTCCCGGGGTTGGACTGCTGGTCCCACCCTCCGGGGTCGCTGTAATCGGCGCCGACCGGGTAAATATTGATGAGCAATTCGTCCGGATTCACGGCAGCCGTTACGTGTTCCCGGATCATTCTCCTGATCGATTGCTCCCGGGTCAGCGGGTTTCCGTTCTCGTCATTCAAAGTCCGCCCGACCAGGGCCAGCCTGGTCCCCTCCCGGGTCGCGAACTGGATCGTATGCTGGACGTAATAATACCTTCCGAATTCAAATGTGCCCATGAGCAGGAGGAAGAATATCGGGGCCGCAATCGCAAATTCCACGACCGTTGAACCCCTTTCGGAGCTGTTGAATTTCATCGACTGTCTCCGCAAGGGCCTGTCATTTCCCGTATCCCGCAGGCACTACACCCAGTGTGTAAACGGGCGCGGCTTGCGGCTTCTCAAATTCCCTGCGGTACCTCTCCAGGCCGTTGCGCGCGGCCACCCCGTCCATCCCGGAAACCGGCTGCAGGTTCTTCGAGGCATCCGGGTTAAGCACCTGGTTGACGTGCATGAGCTTATGGGAAGTGCCGAAATCGGATTCCACGCGGGTGGGGCCCGCGCAGCCGGCTGCAATGAGCAGCCCGATCAAAATTCCTGATATCGCCGTGCGCTTCAGCATGATCTTGAGCCTCCTCTTCATTTGCCCGCTCCTTATGGCCTTGTTTTTACTGCCTCGTTTTACTGAACAATATGCCCAAACGTCCCCTCCAGCCCGGCGCCCCTGTTTATCAGGGCAGCCGAAGGCGACGCCGCCCGGGGCGGCCTGCCCTGTCCCTTGCCCTCCATCTCCCCCATGAGGTAAAATTCAAAATCGTTGGGCTCGATGAACTGGTCCGTGGGCAGCGTCTGCCTGGAGATGTCCAGCGGCTTGACCAGGTGGGCGGTGACAACAATGACAAGCTCCGTGTCATTCTTCTGGAACTGGGAACTCCGGAAGAGCGCCCCCAAAATCGGTATGTCGCCCAGCAGGGGGTACTTCCTCACGATTTCCCTGACATTCTCCCGGAGGAGGCCCGCGATGGCGAAACTCTGGCCGTCGGCCAGTTCCACTACGGTTGAAACACGGCGGGTGGTCAGGGCGGGGACGACGTACCCCTGCAGCTGCACCGCATTCGAGAAGTCGAGATCGGACACCTCCGGCGCCACCTGCATGCTGATCTTGCCGCTGCTGAGCACGGTGGGGTTGAACTTGAGTCCCACTCCGAACGGCTTGTATTCGATTGTGATGACGTTGCCGCCGAAGGAGGCCTGGGGAACCGGTATCGGGTACTCACCGCCGGCCAGGAAATCCGCCGTCTTGCCGCTGAGCGTGATCAGCGAGGGTTCCGCCAGGACCTTGAGCAGGCCCTGGTCTTTCAGGGCATCGATGAATACCGTCCATGTTGAGCCGCCGCTGAGAAAACGGAAAATGAGGTTGATGTTGTCGGTAACGGTAAGAGGGTCTGTCGGGAATGCGCCGCTCGTCGGCAGCCGGGTCAGGTTGTCAAGCAGGGATATGCCGAACTGGCGGCCGCTTTCCGTTATATAATTGAAATTGAACCCGAGCCTTTTTATAAGACTCCTCGACATCTCGGAAACGCGCACTTCCAGCAGCACCTGCTGTACGCCTCCCACCTCCATGAGGTTCAGAATTTTCGGCTTACCCTCGGCATCGCGGGGGGCGTAAGCCGCAGCGAGCGCCAGCACCTGGGAGAGGTTCGCGGCGCTCGAAACAGTCCCCGCAAGCATAATGCTGTCCCCGGACGCCATTGCCAGGACATTCTGCTCCCCCGGCATGACCTGGTAGATCTTCTCCTTGAGCCGGGCTACATCGGCGTTTACCTCGATATCAAATACGACGCTGAACGTGTTGCTCCCCGCCTTCCAGACTGTCATGTTCGCCACTCCCGCAGACTTTCCCGTGACGTAAATCTGGTAAGGCGTGAGCACCAGGGCGTCGGCGATTTCGGGCGTCGAAATGGAAACCCTTGTGACTGCCTCGCGGCTCTCTACGATGACCGACTTGCCCACCGTGAGATTGATCTTCTGGGCCGGTGTCGTTTCCATGCTTACTCTTGCCGGGCCGGAGGCGGCCGCCGCCGCGGAGACTGAGACAAACAGGGCAAGTACGGACAACCCTAAAACCGTGCCCCACGAGATCCGGTAATTGCTGGTCATGGCCACTCCCCCTAATTGAATTTCAATTCGGTTGACTTGCTTCCCTTTATCAGTTGAACCGATACTCCGGTATTCGGGCTCTCCTGCGCGGCCCGGCGCGCCGGCCTTCTTGCCCGGGGTTGTTCGGACTTGTTGAAAGAAGCGAGCAGGGTCGGTATTGTCGTCCCTCTGGTGATGACCTCTTCCGAATCGCCGAAGTTCCTGAGGGCGAGCTGCAGCTTTCCTTCGGTCGCCGCGAGGGCCAGTTTCTCCCCTTCGGAGGGGGTCACTTCCAGGGTGATGACATCGACCGGAGCGGGCCGCTCCTGCTTGCCGGCGGCCTCAACTTCCGGCCCGACCGTGAGCACCAGGACGTTCTCAAGCACCGTCTTGGTCACCGGGGTGGTTACCTTGTTCGGCTGCGAAAGCGTCACGAGGACATCGACCCTGTTGCCGGGATGGATGAAGCCCGCCACACCCACGATCTTGTCGACCTTGACGGCCATGGCGCGCCGCTGCGGCGAGATGACGGCGGCAACCCCGCCCCCCTTCAGGGCAGTCGGAGAGAGCCTGGACTCGAATATCGGCTCGCCTGCCTTGACCGGATAGAGCAGCGTCCGGCCCGCCACGGCGGAAGGATCGGATATATAACCTGCGGCCAGGCTTTTCTTGAGGTAAGGCACTGTCGCGACCTTGTCGCTGGTAAGCACGGTTGCCCACGGCATGTCGGTCTTCGCCACAGCCACGAGCTGGGTCTCAAGGTTTTGCATCGCCTGGGCCTTTTGTTGCAGCCAGTTGTACGCCAGCACTGTCAGCGAAAGCGAAATGATTATTCCTGCGCTTAACATGAGGGCTGTCTTTTTCTTGTCCATGGCTGGTCCCCTTATAAAATATATTGGATGAATACGGATGATATCGAACCGGCCGCTATTGCCGCGCCATAGCATAAAGCCGGCAAAGGCTTTCCCTGCGGCGGAACATAAAAGAGCCTGCCCGAAAAAAGTATTGTCCTGAACATTGCAAGATAGCGGTCGAGAGTTTCCCGGAGCCTGCCCGAGATGATGATTAACGCGAAGGCGTATAAACCTCCAAATATCGCCGTGCAGATGAACGCCGAAAGAGCCCCCTTCGGCCCCAGGAACGCGCCGACCGCGCCCATCAGTTTCACGTCGCCCGCGCCCATTCCCCCCGCCAGATAGAAACACATGAGGAGGGCCGCTCCGGCCAGCATTCCCGTTGCGCTATGGGCAAGCCCAGGGAGTCCCGCCAGCCAGAAATTGCTCAACATGCCTGCTGCCGCGGCGGAAGCCGTCAGCCAGTTGGGGATCCGGCGCGTCCTGACATCAATGACACTCGCGGCCAGGACTGTGCCGGTCATCATCACAAAAGGCAGCAACGCAAGACTCATAGTTTCTCCCGGTCGGTTGATTGAGGGCCGCGGCAATGCGGAAGCGTTTGCGCGGCCCTCAGTTCCCCTGGTCTTATCCTCCCCCAAGCTGAGCCAGGATATTATTAAATACCGTGTTCAACTGGCCCCCGACGGCGCTCATCGCTGTAACCGCGGCAACCGCGATCAGGGCTGCGATCAAGCCGTATTCGATTGCCGTGACGCCATCCTCCGCCTTAAGGAATCTGAGCATTTTCTCCATCCCTGGTTCACCTCCTTTCCCTTTGGTTTAAGCAAAAACGGAATTGGGTTCTAAGGTAAAGGCATTCGGGGCGGAAATGAAATCGGCGGAAAACGGATTTTTTGAGGTATTTACCCTTAAAGCTTTCTCATCGAGAAACGCAGAGAGGTTTTCCATTTGCCCGGAAGCCCATCGGGGAAACGCGGAATTTTTCTGATGGGAAAACCGGCCTGTTCGTTTCTAATGCTTTGATTGTCTGGTGTTTTTTTCTAAGGAATTTTCCAGGGCGGGGACGGCGGGAGTCCGGCCGCTGCGTTTGGGATGATATGCCCCTAAGTTGATGCCCTATCGATTAGAGTTGAAACATTAGCTTGGCTAAGGCGAGGCTGATTTTGGAGACTTGTCCCGAAATGAGTCGGTTTTTTGTTTTTTATCAGCCCTGTCGGTCTCCAGCCCCGGCCTGTCGGATGCGATAAAGGCCCGGACGGCAGAATTGCCGCAAGACGACCCGGCCACCTCCGTCCTAGTCATGGGGGGCCATTCCGGAGCCTTCTCCTGGTCCAGGTGCGCCTGGCAGCCCGCAAGGAAGACAACGGCAGCCATGAACTGGAGCACCGCCTTCATTAACGTCCCCCTCCGTAATATTGTGAAATCCTGACGTGTTACCGGCTCAGACTTCCGGACTGTTTTGGGAAACGTCCCTAAAGTAAATAGAAGGCCGGCCGAAAAGCTATTATCGGAAATCCTATTTTTGCGGAACAAACGCCTGATTTTGAATCATCCTGAACAGCACTTCTCCAAGCCTTCCGATTATGCTGCAATAATACTTTCACCCGCGGATGGCAGGATCTATAACGAAAGGGCCGGATTGATTCCGGCCCATTTAATCGGTGAGATTCGGATTCGCTCAGGTCTTGATCTCTACTTTCTTCTTGTCCTTTTGCGCCGCCTCGGTTTTCGGTATGGTGATTTCCAGGACCCCGTTTTTAAACGTGGCCTGCGCATTGTCCGCCTTCACTTCGCCGGGCAGTTGCACCACTCTGCGGAATGAGCCGTAACGCCGTTCCATACGGCGATAGTTCTCCTTTTTGTCCTCTTTTTCCTCTTTTTTCTCACCCTTGATGGTGAGGGAGTCTCCGGAGATCAGGACCTCTATGTCCTTGTCAGTCAGGCCGGGGAGTTCGGCGGACACCTTCAGGTCATTGTCCGTCTCCCGGACATCGATCTGCGGGTATTCCATAATCCAGTCCTCCCGCTCCTGGGGGCTCATTGCGAAGAAGTCCTCAAAAAGCCTGTTGACCTCCCGCTGAAGTGCGAAAAAAGGATTGGCGGCCCCCTCCCTGCTCATCGGCAGATTCCTTCCGCGTTTCCTCCGGGGCCTCGAAGCAAGATCCCTTATATTCATGGTCAATCCTCCTTTCACATGGGCTTGACTTTGATTTTCTTCGGTTTGGCGGCTTCGCCCTTAGGCAGCGTGAGCCGCAGGACGCCGTCCTTGACGGCAGCATCTATCTTGTTGCGGTCTATCGCCTCCGTGATCGTAAAAGACCTCTCATAGTCGCCGATGCCGAACTCGGCATAGCTCAGATCATGTCCCTCGGGGCGCTCCATATCCATGCTGCCCATTATGGTAAGCAGATTATTTTCCAGGTTTACATTGATTGTTTTCTCGTCCGCTCCCGGCATGTCGGCGAGCAGGATATAGGCATCGGCCTTTTCGTAAATATCCACTTCGGGAGCGAATATCCTCCTCATCCTGGTCCGTTCCGCGCCGGCCGGGGATTTCCCCTGCTGGACCTGTACAGATTTTTCTTCCGCCATGAATGCCACCCCCTTTATTC